>JAJXVM010000070.1 GCA_021782135.1 Myxococcales bacterium
GGGCCACGCCGACCGGAACTTCGCGCTCCCGCTCGGCGCGCCGGTGCGGCTCGTGGCGCCCGGGGCGGGGGAGCCCGGGGCCCCGCGGCTGGAGCTCGCTCCCGGGGATCCGGCGTGAGCGCGGGCGGGCGCGAGGCCTCTCCCTCCCCGTCGCACGGGGAGGGCCGGGGAGGGGCGGCCGCGAGCGCCGGCCGACCTCTCGAAGTCGAGGATGCGGGCCCCCGACTGCCGCGGGTCTCCTCGGCGCTCGCCGCGGCCCACGCCGAGGGGGTCGCCCCGGCGCTCTCCGCCGTGGTGCTGCGCGGCGGCGCGCTGGTGCACGCCGAGACGCTGGGCGAGGCCCGGCGGCTCCCCACGCCCCGGCCGCTCGAGCCGGGAGACCTCTTCGACCTCGCCTCGCTCACCAAGCTCTTCACCGCCACCGTCGCGGCGCGGCTCCTGGCCGCCGGACGGCTCGACCTCGACGCGCCGGCCTCGCGCTGGCTCGAGGGATTCGGCGGCGAGAAGCGGGCCATCACGCTCCGGCACCTCCTCGCGCACGCGAGCGGCCTGCCGGCCTGGCGCCCGTACTGGCAGGTGCTCAGGGGCACCGGCCTCCAGGCCGCGCCGGGGAGTACCCCCTCCCCGCCGCGCGGGGAGGGCGGGGGCGGGGGGGCCCGGCCCGCCCTCGAGGCGCTCCTCGCCGCCGAGCCCCTCGAGGCGAGCCCGGGGACCCGCGCCGTCTACAGCGACCTCGGCTTCCTCGCCCTCGGGCTCGCGCTCGAGCGCGCCGGCGGCGCCCCCCTCGACCGGCTGGTGCGGGATCTGGTGCTCGCGCCGCTCGGGCTCGGCGAGACCTTCTTCCTCCGGGAGGGCGATCCGGCCGCGGCGGCCCGCAGAGCCGCCCACGGCTTCGCCGCCACCCGGCTCGCGCCCTCGCGCGGGCGGGTGCTCGAGGGCGAGGTGGACGACGACAACGCCTGGGCCGCCGGCGGGGTGGCGGGGCACGCCGGCCTCTTCTCCCGGGCGCGCGAGGTGGCCGCCTTCGGCGAGGCCTGGCGGGCGGCGCTCGACGGCCGGAGCCCCTTCCTCCCCCGGGACGTGGCCGTCGAGTTCGCCCGGCGCGCCCCCACCCCCGGCGGCGATCGCGCCCTCGGCTGGGACACGCCGAGCGGCCCCGAGACCAGCCTGGGCGCCCGGCTCGGGCGCGGGCCGCGCGGCGCCGTCGGCCACCTCGGCTACACCGGCACCTCGCTCTGGCTCGACCTCGACGCCGGGCTGGTCTGCGTCCTCCTCACCAACCACTGCCACCCCGGCGGCGCCGACAAGGCGCGCATCCGCGGGCTCCGGCGCCGGTTCCACGACGCCGTGGCCGAGGCGCTCGGCGCCTGACGCCGGGAGCGGGCGGAAAGGTCACATGGACTACACCAACGTGAAGCGCATCCACCTCATCGGCGTCGCCGGAACCGGCATGGGCTCCTTCGCCGGCATGCTCAAGTCGGCCGGCTACCAGGTCACCGGCTCCGACCAGAACGTCTACCCGCCCATGTCCACCCAGCTCGAGAAGTGGGGCATCGAGGTGCTCCAGGGCTACCGGCCCGAGAACCTCGACGAGGCCCGGCCCGACCTGGTGGTGGTGGGCAACGTGGTGCGCCGGGACAACCCCGAGGCGACCGCCATGCGCGAGCGCGGGCTGCCGAACGTCTCGTTCCCGCAGGCGCTCGGCGACCTCTTCATCGGCCCGCGCCACGGAGTGGTGGTGGTGGGCACGCACGGCAAGACCACCACCAGCGCCATGATGGGGGCGCTCCTGCACCACGCCGGGCGCGATCCCTCCTTCCTGGTGGGCGGCGTGACCCGCGACTTCGACTCCAACTTCCGCCTCGGCGCCGGGCCGCACTTCGTGGTGGAGGGGGACGAGTACGACACCGCCTACTTCGACAAGGGCCCCAAGTTCCTCCATTACCTGCCGCGGACGGCGATCTTCACCAGCTGCGAGCTCGACCACGCCGACATCTACCGGGACGAGGCGCACTACGAGAGCGCCTTCGAGCGGTTCATGGAGATCCTCCCGGCGAACGGGTTCCTCGCCGCCTGCGCCGGCTGGGAGAGCGTGCTGCGGATCGCGCGGCGCGCGCGCTGCCCGGTCGAGACCTACTCCGTGGATCGTCCCGCCGACTGGGAGGCGCGGGACCTCTCGCTCGCCGCCGACGGGGCGCGCTTCACGCTGACCCGCCGCGGCCAGACGCTCTGCCCGGTGCACCTGCCGCTCGGCGGCGCGCACAACGTGGAGAACGCCCTCGGGGTGGCCGCCGCCGCGACCGCCCTCGGCCTCGCGCCGGAGGAGATCGCCGCCGGCCTGGCCGCCTTCCGCGGGGTGAAGCGGCGCCAGGAGGTGCGGGGGCAGGCGGGCGGGGTGACGGTCCTCGACGACTTCGCCCACCACCCCACGGCGGTGGCGCGGACGCTGGAGGCGGTCGCCTCGCGCTACCCCGGGGCGCGGCTGCTGGCCTGCTTCGAGCCCCGGTCCAACACCAGCCGCCGCAACCTCCACCAGCAGGCGTACGTGACCGCCTGGGGGAGCGCCGCCGAGGTCTTCATCCTCACCCCGGCGCCCACCGACCGGGTGCCGGAGAACGAGCGGCTCGACGTGCAGCGGCTGGCGCGCGAGATCTCCGCCGCCGGCCGTCCCGCCCGCGCCTTCGGGACGGTCGAGGAGATGGTCGAGGCGGTGGCCGCCGGCGCGCGCCCGGGCGACGTGGTGGTGGCCATGAGCAACGGCGCCTTCGGCGGGATCTGGGACAAGCTGCTGGCGCGGCTGGGGAGGTAGCGCCAGGCTCGCGCGCCAGGGGCCGCCCCTCCCCGGCCCTCCCCGTGCGACGGGGAGGGAGGGCCTCGGGGTCGCGCCTCCGCACCCTCCGTGCAAAGGGCCGCGAGGGCCTCGGGGCAGCCGTGCAGCCCCCCTCCTCCCCTCTCCCGCGACAGCGGGGGAGGGTCAGGGAGGGGGCGACTCGCGGTGCCGGAGCGGCGCTAGACGCCGTTCGTGTGGCAGACGCGGCACATCGGCGTCCTGGCGATGTCCGACGACGGGTGCTGGCTCGTGAAGCCCGGGGGGTGCGGGTTGCCGCCGGAGCCGCCGACCCGGTGGCAGGTCACGCAGATCGAGGCGGCGCCCTGGTCGTGACAGCCGGCGCAGGCGACCACGTTGTTGCGGGCCGCCGTCCCGTGGAACTGCCCGGAGCCGGGGGTGGCCCAGCCCGGCGGGTGCGGGTTGCGCGTGCCCGAGGCGCCGACGCTCCCGCTCGAGAGCCGCTGGTCCTGGTGGCAGCTCTGGCAGAAGCCGCTCCCGTGGCAGCGCCGGCAGCTGGCCGGGTCGGCGCTGGCCTCGATCTGGTGGCGCGAGATGTAGTCGCCGCGGTGGATGAAGTCGGCCTCGACCTTCTCGGGGAAGATGAGCGACGGCTTCGCCGGCCGGGTCTCGGCGGCGTGGCACTGCACGCAGTAGGTCTGGTCGTGGCACTGCGCGCAGGCCGCCGCGCTGTTGCGCGCGTACTGCGCGTGGTCCTGGATGAAGTTGCCGACGTGCGCGAAGGCGCTCAGCGGCTTGAGCGGATAGGACTTCAGGTCGACGTGGCAGGGCTGGCAGCGCGCGGCCGCGAACTCTTCCGAGTGGTAGTGGCAGGCGGTGCAGGTGGCCATGGGCGGGACCGTGGAGCCCTTCTGCGCCGGATTCGAGAGCACCTTGTGGCAGGCGTCGCACTTGCCGTTCACCTTGGGCAGGTGGTTGGCGTGCGAGAAGGTGATCTTCGGGTCGACGAAGTCGGCCGGCTTGCGCAGCCCGGACACGGCGGTGGCCACCGCCGGCTCCTTCGCCGGGTCGTGGCAGTCGTTGCACTTGGCCGCGGTGGGGAGCTGCGACCAGGTCAGCTTGTCCTGCTTCGCCATGCCCTCGTGGCAGTCGGTGCAGGAGGCGTCGGCGTGGCGCGAGTGCGGGAAGGTCACCTTGGCCTGGCCGTCCTCCGGGTTCTTGAGGGCGCCGACGTTGCAGCCGGCGAGGGCCAGCGCCGAGGCGGCGAGGAGGGCGAGCTTGCGGGCGTTCATCACCGGGTCTCCCGGAAATGGTAGGTCTCGTTGTACACGAGCTTGGCCATGAGCTGGGCCTGATCGGTGATGAAGGGGCTGTAGCCCCCCCCGCCGGTCAGCTGCGCGCTGAAGCCGCCGCCCAGGTCGTACCCGGCGGTGGCGGTGGCGAGCAAGCTGGTGCGGTGATCGTTGACCACGTCCTCGAAGTAGAAGCCCTGGAGGTCGAGGGTGAAGTTGGCGCGGCCGAGCTTCTGCGAGCCGAAGACCCGGGCCTCGCTGTAGCCGTTGTCGTAGTTGTGCAGGTAGCGCAGCTCGGTCCCGACGGTGGTGTACTCGCTGTACGGGTGGAGCGTGCCCCGGAGCCGCGCGTCGTGGCCGGTCCCGCCCGCCTCGAGGAGCACGTGGTAGATGCCGTCCAGGCTGGCGCCGCGGCAGGGCGCGAAGTGGACCGTGCCGCCCACGTTGTCCTGCTTGGCGTTCGAGAAGACCGCCAGGATCGAGTCTCGCGGCAGGAACAGGTCGGGCTCGAGGTGGCTGTAGTCCGCGGCGAAGGAGAGCTTGCGGTCCATCTGCCAGGTGGCGGTGACGGTGCCCTCGGCGATGCCGGCCTCATAGAGGCTGTAGTCGAGGAAGCCGTTGAAGGTCAGCGAGCGGTACGGGGTGATCATCAGGTCCGCCCCGACGTCCTGGCGCGACAGCTCGCCGTGGTCCACCGCCCAGGCGAAGGAGGCGCCGGCCTGCAGGAGCCCCGGGACCGAGTAGAAGAGCCGGCCGCCGCCGGCGTAGTCGCCCTCGGTCGGGTTGGTGGTGCGGTCGGTCCCGGTGGCGTCGAAGCGCGACGCCACCGGCTTGCCGAAGTAGCCCGAGACCCCGAAGTTCTGCGGGAGCTGCACCACCGCCTCGAGGCCGTCGAGGTGGAGCATGCGGGAGTTCCCCTCGATCACGTTCTGGCGTCCGATGCGCAGGCTGAGGTGCTGCGAGAAGAGGTCGCCCTTCGCGTAGGCGGTGTCGAGGTCGCCGTAGAAGTCGCTGGTCAGGGTCGGGCCGGGCTGCCAGCGGTGGTCCGACAGGTCGACCCCGCCCCAGGTGCTCATCTCGAGCTCGAAGTGCTCGAAGATGGGGTTCTGGATGTCACGGGCCGAGACGCTCAGCAGCTCCATGAGCGGCGCCACCGTGTAGGGCTGCGTCTGCTGCGAGGTCGCCGTGCTGGCCGGCAGCCGGAAGTCCTGCTGCCACATGAGCATCGTGGTGGAGTTCACCTCGACGGTGTCGGCGCGGGCGGTCGAGGCCAGGGCGAGGGCGGCCACGACCGCCGCGGAACGGGTACGCATGGTCGGCGCTCCTTACGGGCTCGGCGGCAGGTTGATTTCAAACTGGCCGTTGATGTGGGTCGCCGGGTCCACTCCGCCGGTCGCGGTGGCCGAGGGCGCGTGACACTTGACGCAGTCGAGTTGCGTGATCGTGGAGGCGTGATTGGCGGGCGGGATGCCGTGGCAGGTGCCGCAGAAGGCCGCGCTCGGCGGGTCCTCCCACTTCGGAGCCGTGTAGCTTCCCTCGGAGGGGACGCCGTTTCCGCCGTGGCAGTAAACGTTGCTGCAGACCCGCGTCTTGGGGTCGAATTTCGCGGTGAGCCCCGCCAGCGAGCCGGGCTGGTCGAAGCGCACCTGGGCCGGGCTGGGCACCGCCGCCCCGTCCGCCTGCACGATGTGCCCGGGATCGTTCACGTCGTGCGGCTTGAAGTGGCACTGGTTGCAGTCGAACGCCTTCTGCAGGATCTCCGCCGCCGGAGAACCGGAGGTGGCCGGGGTCACGTGGGCGAGGTGCGCGCCGGTGGCCGGCGGCATGCCGTGACAGGTGGTGCAGGTGGTCTGCGCGTCGGCGGTCGTCGCCTCCCGGCTCGACCCGCACCCCGCGAGCGCTGCCGCGATCGCCAACAGCAGCGTTCCCACTGATCTACGCATGGTTCCTCCCCGTGCCACCGACACGAACTCGGGATCGAGCACGCGCGGGCGCCGCCCCGCTGAGACGGAAGATGTCACGACGAGGGAGAAGCGCCTTGCGTCAAATCAACTTTGACGGAATTTCGGCAGGGCTAGGAAGGGGTCCACCGGGCCAGGTTCGCGCAGGGTGAAGGTGACGGGCGGCGCCCCCGCCGACTAGATTGAGCGGAACCCATGCGAGTACTCCACCCGCCGATCGCCGCCCTCGTCGCGCTGCTCTCGCTCTCGGCCTGCGCGGACCGGCCGTACGTCCGCGCCGCGGCCAAGGTCGGCAAGCCGCTGGTGCTCGAGGCCAGCGACCTCGCGGGCCGGCGGGCGGACCTGTCGGAGGGCCAGGGCAAGGTGCGCGTCGTCGACTTCTGGGCGACCTGGTGCCTGCCCTGCAAGGAGTACTTCCCGGCGCTCGACGAGTTCTACCTCGAGCGCCGGGACCGCGGCCTCGCCGTCTACGCCGTCAGCTTCGACGAGGACGTCGCGCAGGTGCGGCCGTTCCTCGCGGCGGTGCCGGTCCACTTCGGGGTCTACTGGGACAAGGGGGGGGCGGCGAACGCCTCCCGCTACGACGTCGCGCGGCTCCCCACCACGCTGCTCGTGGACCGGCGCGGAATCATCCGCTTCGTCCACGAGGGCTACGACGCCGGGACTTTCGAGGAAGAGCGCCGCGAGATCGAGCAGTTGCTGGCGGAGCCCTGAGTCAGCCGTCCCCTCGGGGCGGCGGCCGCACCCAGTCGAAGTGGACCCGCTCCCGCTCGGTGGCGAGCGCGGCGGCGTCCTTCTCCACCGGTTCGAGCCAGAAGGCCATCTCGTCCGCCTCCCAGGCGTACGGCTTCCCGTCGAGGAGCACCCGGCCCTCGGCCACCGCCAGGGTGGAGTCGAGCAGCGGCAGCCCGGCGAGGTCGCGCACCATCGCCTCGAAGCGCCCCTGGCGCGCCGGGTCCACGAACGCGAAGTCGTGCCGCGCCCCGAAGGCGGTGTGGTACCAGGCGGGCCGGAAGCAGACCCCGGCCAGCCCGAGCCGGCGCGCCATGATCGCGAGCAGCTCGCCGATCTCCCGCGCCATCCCGAGCCCGGGCACCTCCTGTCCCGGCAGCTGGGGCCGCTGCGGGCTGAAGCGGGCGCGCGGGTTCCGCAGGGAGGCCCAGTGGACGTACAGCACCTCGCGCCCGGCGACCCGGCGCCGCTCGAGCACGAACTCCATCAGCAGCGCCGCCTCCCCGCGGGAGACCGCGAAGAGCCGGAGCCGGTCGCCGACGTGGCCGGGGTCGAAGCGGACGCGGAACTGCTCGTAGCCCAGGCGGCCCAGGTGATCGAGGACCCCGTAGCGGTAGAGCGCGTGCTCGATGCCGGCCCGCGTGTAGTAGCCGAGGAGCAGCCGGCTCCGCCCCCGCCGGAGCCCGAGCGCCTCTTCCACGTCGGCGGCGGAGAGCTCTCCCGTCTCGCCCAGCGACTCCTGCTCCATGTCGGCCGAGATGTCGGCGAAGCGCGCCTGCAGCGGGTCGTAGCCGGCCGGGATGGCGTCGAGGCTGCCGGTCGCGACCACGGTGCCGGTGCCGGCGAAGACCCGCCAGGCGTTCCGGCTGTAGCCGCCTCCCGGCAGCCAGACCGAGGGGACGCCCTCGAGCGCCAGCGCCACCCGCAGGTCGCGCTGGCGCGCCCCGGCGAGCGTGAGCCCGAGCCGCCCGAAGCGATCGCCGGCGAGCACGTCCCCCCCGGCGAGCACGAAGGCCAGGTCCGGGCGCGGCATGCGCCCGAGCAGCTCCTCCAGGCGCTGGAGGTAGAGCTCGTCCCCGGCGCCTTCGGGCAGCACCGTCTCGTCCACCCGCCCCGGGAGCGGTCCCCAGTCCGAGCCGGAGAGCGAGCCGATCCAGGAGGGCGCGTCGGAGGCCAGGCAGGCGGCGATCCCGTCGGGCGGGTGGGCGTCCAGGTCGAGCACCACCGCCGTCCCGGCGAAGCCCTTGGCCCGCAGCGCGGCCAGCGCGGCGGCGACGTCGTTCACCGGGCAGAAGCCCCCGGCGCTCGCCGGCCCGGCGTGGTGGAAGCCGCCGAGGAGGTTCAGCGCCGGCGCCCGGGTGCGCAGCGTCTCGCGGGCGCTCCCCAGCGTCCCGCCGCAGGCGAGCCGGGCGCTGTTGAGCAGCTCGTCGGCCGGGACGTCGGACGGGTCGACGGCGTAGATGCGCGCCAGGGTCTCGGGGCGCCCGAGCGACTCCAGGAACTCCGGCGTGTGCACCCGCGCCAGGTCGGAGAAGGAGATGCGGGGCGGCGTGCGCAGGCTCGAGGAGGGCACCGCCCCCGAGCGCAGCAGCCACCAGGCGACGAAGTCGGCGCGCCGCGGCTCCATGCCGGCCGCGAGCTCGACTCCGCTGAGCGGGAGCCGGTAGGCCGGGGAGTACCAGACGGTGACGTCGCGGCGCCGGAACCAGGTCTTGAGGCGGTAGAGGAGCGGCTCGAGCCCCAGCATGCCGCGAGTGTAGCCGGACCGCGGGGCGGGCGGGCGGCGGCGGCCGGGAGGAAGAAGGGGCGCCGCGGGGCGGCGCGCGCTATCCTCGTTCGCCACCAGGGCCAGGAGAGCGATTTGTCCGAGCGAGACGAGCTGCGGGAGGTCTGCGCCGAGGCGGCGCGGCGAGGCGGGGCGGTGCTGCGCGAGCGCTTCGGGCAGCGGCGCACCATCGAGTACAAGGGCGGCATCGACCTCGTCACCGACGCCGACAAGGCGAGCGAGGAGGCGCTGCTGGGCTTCCTCCGCGCCCGCTTCCCCGACGCCGGCGTGCTGGCCGAGGAGTCCGGGGTGAGCGGCGGGGCCGGGCGGCTGCGGTTCGTGGTCGACCCGCTCGACGGCACCACCAACTACGCCCACGGCCTGCCGATCTTCGCCTGCAACGTCGGGGTGATGGACGAGGGCGGGCTCGCCGCCGGCGCCACCTACGACCCGCTCCGCGACGAGCTCTTCACCGCCGCGCGCGGGGAGGGGGCCACCCTGAACGGCGAGCCCCTGCGCGTCTCCGGCGCCGCCGAGCTGCGGCGCTCCCTGCTCTGCACCGGCTTCCCCTACGACATCCACGAGCACTACGACCTGCCGCTCCGGCTCTTCGGCGCCTTCATGGTGAAGGCGCGCGCGGTGCGCCGGCTGGGCTCGGCGGCGCTCGACCTGGCCTACGTGGCGGCCGGGCGGCTGGACGGGTTCTGGGAGATGAAGCTCAAGCCCTGGGACATCTCGCCCGGCATCCTCCTGGTGCGCGAGGCCGGAGGGCTGGTCTCCGACCTCGACGGCGGGGAGGGCATGCTCGAGTCGGGGGACGTGGTGGCCGCCACGCCGGTCCTGCACCCGCTGCTGCTCGGGACCATCGCCGAGGTGAAGGGCCGGGGCGGGGGGTAGCGGCGCGTCGCGGGCGCTCAGGCGCCGAGGTCGAGCCGCATCAGCGAGGCCGGGTCGACGAAGAGGTCGCCCACCCGCACCGAGTAGTGGAGGTGCGGCCCGGTGGCGCGGCCGCTCGAGCCGACCGCCCCGAGCAAGGCCCCGCGCTCCACCCGCTCCCCCTCCCGGACCAGCGCCCGCGAGAGGTGGAAGTAGCTGGTGAAGATGCCGGCGCCGTGGTGGACGATCACGGTGAGGCCGCTCGCCTCGCAGTCTCGCCGGAGCACCACCACCCCGTCGTTGGCGGCCCGGACCGGGTCGCCCGGCGCTCCCCGGAAGTCGAGGCCGTAGTGCTGGCTCGCGAGCCTCCCGTTGTAGACGCGCTGGTCGCCGTAGCGCCCGGTGAACGCGGGCGGGCGAGGCCAGGCGAAGGGCCCGCGGAACAGCGGGGGGACGAAGGGGACGTCGGTGGCGCGGGCGATGGCCGCCCTGTCCTCCTCCACGCGGGCGCGCACCTCCGGGGAGGGCTCGACGAAGCGCGGCGCCACGGTGAGGGTCTTCGAGGGGAAGTGCGGCTCGGCCACCTCGAGCTCGGCGGAGAGCCGGACCGGCGCCGCGCTCGTCGCCTCGGTCACCCGCACCGCGAGCGTCCCGGGCGCCGTCTCGAGCGTCAGCGCCGCGACGGCCTCGTATCCTCCCGGGACGGGGAAGAACCGCAGCGGCCGGCCGGCGACGGTGCCCGCCGGCGGCGCCCCCAGCCCGCGGGCGCGCACCAGGAAGGCGTCGCCGGGGCGGACCCGGGCGGGCTGGACGGAGAGCGACGGCGCTCCGAGGACGGCCCCCTCCCCGTCCCTCCTCCGCTGGGGAGGGGCGGCCACGAGGCCACCCGGGCCGGTGGCGGCGAGCAGCGCGAGCGCGAGGAGGATCCGCACGGGGCGATCCGAGCACGAGCGGACCCGCGGCGCAACGCCGGGGCCCCCGCGCCCGGCCTGTCAACCCCTTGTCCCGCGTCCGCCGGCGTGTGAGAACCGCGCCGCTCGACGGCGACGCCATGCTCGACCTCTCCACCCTGAACCCGCCGCAGCGCGAGGCGGTGACCACCACCGAAGGGCCTCTCCTGGTGCTCGCCGGCGCCGGCTCGGGCAAGACCCGGGTCATCGCCCACCGGGTGGCGTACCTCATCGAGCGCGGGGTCGATCCCGAGCGCATCCTCGCGGTCACGTTCACCAACAAGGCCGCGGGCGAGATGCGCGAGCGGGTCACCCAGCTCGCCGGCCCGCCGGGCGCCGACGTCTTCGTCTCCACCTTCCACAGCTTCGGGCTCTGGCTCCTCAAGGAGGAGCACAAGGCGGCCGGCCTGCCGAAGCGCTTCGCCATCCTCGACGCCTCCGACCAGCTCGCGGCGCTCAAGCGCTGCATGCGCGAGGTGAAGATCGACGACCGCAGCTTCGACGCACAGCGGGTGCTGGCGCTCGTCTCCAAGGCCAAGAACGCGCTGCGCAAGCGGCTCGTCCCGAAGGAGGCTGGGGGAGCGGGACGGCCTCGCCGGCCCGCGGGCGGAGGCGCGGCCGGCGCATTCGAGGGACGGGACGACTACGACCTGGTCGCCGCGGAGGTCTTCCCGCGCTACGAGCTGGCGCTCAAGGCGCAGCGCGCGGTGGACTTCGACGACCTCATCGCCAGGCCGATGCGGCTCCTGCGCGACGACGAGGCGGTGCTCCGCAAGCACCAGGAGCGCTTCCGCTACCTGCTGGTGGACGAGTACCAGGACACGAACCGCTGCCAGCTCGAGCTCCTGAAGCTCCTCGCCGGCGAGCGGATGAACGTCTGCGCCGTGGGCGACGACGACCAGGCCATCTACGGCTGGCGCGGCGCCGAGGTGCGCAACATCCTCCGCTTCGAGCGCCACTTCCCCGGGGCGAAGGAGGTGCGGCTCGAGCAGAACTACCGCTCCACCGGCCGCATCCTGGCCTGCGCCAACGGCGTGATCGGCAAGAACGCCAGCCGCAAGGAGAAGAAGCTCTGGACCGCCGCCGGGGAGGGCGCCCCGGTCCGGATCGCCGCGCTGCAGACCGACGAGGAGGAGGCGCAGTTCGTGGCCTCCGAGCTCGGCCGCGTGCGCGCCGAGGGGCGCGCCTGGCACCACTGCGCGGTGCTCTACCGGCTGAACGCGCAGTCCCGCCCGATCGAGGAGGCGCTCCGGGAGCGCAACGTCCCCTACCGCGTCCACGGCGGGCCGGCCTTCTTCGACCGGGCGGAGGTGCGCGACCTGCTCGCGTACCTCAAGGTGTGCGTGAACCCGGCCGACGAGGTCTCGCTGGCGCGCATCGTCAACGTGCCGGCGCGCGGCATCGGCGACGCCTCGCTGGAGAAGGTCCACGACTGGGCGCTGCAGCGCCGGGTCCCGCTCTTCGAGGCGCTGGAGCAGGCGGCCGCGATCGAGGGGCTGCCGCGGGGGGCGGCCGAGCGGATGGCGGTCTTCGTGGACCTGGTGAAGCGCTACCGGGCCGCCTTCGAGACCGGGGCCATCGCCGAGCCGGCCCGCCGGCTGGTCGCCGACGTGGACCTCTACAGCCACGCGCGGGGCACGGTGCAGTCGCCGGAGGCCGGCGCGCGCAAGGTGGACGCCATCGACGGGGTGCTGCGCTCGCTCGAGGGGTTCGAGAACCGGACCCGGCGGCCCCGGCTCGCGACCTACCTCAACCGGCTGGCCCTCGACTCGCGGGAGGACGAGGAGGGCGGGGGCGACGGGGTGATCCTGATGACCCTCCACGCCGCCAAGGGGCTCGAGTTCCCGGTGGTGTTCCTGATCGGGATGGAGGAGGACCTGCTCCCGTCCGCCGGCATCCAGGGGGAGGCCCGCGACCTCGACGAGGAGCGGCGGCTGGCCTACGTCGGGATCACGCGCGCCCGGGAGGAGCTCTGGCTCACCCGCGCGGCCGCGCGGCTCAAGCGGGGCAAGCTTCTGCCGCGAACTCCCAGCCGTTTCCTCGAAGACCTTCCCTCCGGCGCCTTTGCCCTGTATGATCCGTCGTCCGGATCGAGGAGCGCCGAGACGGCGGCTCGTTCGAGCGAGGTCCTGGCGAGCTTGAGGGCCCGCCTGGCCGCGGCCCGGGGATGACGTCCTACGTCCGAGTGATCTCCCTTGACAGGGAGCCTGCTTTCCTCTAGAAGCCGCACTTCATTTTCTGGCCCAAGTAGAAGGTTTTCCATGAACAACCGGACTCACAGCGCGACCCGTGACGAGGCCCTCCAGGGCCGCAAGTGGTGGGTGGTGGACGCCACCGACCTGACCGTCGGCCGCGCCGCCAGCCAGATCGCCAAGATCCTCAAGGGCAAGCACAAGCCGAACTACACCCCGTCGCTCGACGTGGGCGACTTCGTGGTGGTGGTGAACGCCGAGAAGGCCCGCTTCACCGGGAACAAGGAAGACGACAAGGTCTTCTTCACCCACACCATGCACCCGGGCGGCGAGAAGCTCACGCCGATGAAGAAGCTGCGCGAGCGGCACCCCGAGGACATCATGCTGAACGCCGTGCGCCGGATGCTGCCGCGGTCCGCCCTCGGCCGCGACATGATGCGCAAGCTCAAGGTCTACGCCGGGGAGAATCACCCGCACGCCGCCCAGAAGCCCGAGGCGCTGAAGCTCTCGCTGTAAGGATCCGACACATGGCCACCCAGCTCAAGCAGTCCACCGGCCGCCGCAAGGAGTCGATCGCGCGCGTCCGCCTCGCCCCCGGCACTGGCAACATCACCATCAACGGCCGGACCATGGACGCGTACTTCGGTCGCGAGACCTCGAAGATGATCCTGGTCGAGCCCCTCAAGCTCGTCGACCAGATGGGCAAGCTCGACGTGTTCGTGAACGCTTGCGGCGGCGGCCTCTCCGGCCAGGCCGGCGCGATCCGCCACGGCATCACCCGGGCGCTCATGGAGCTCAACCCGGAGTACCGGCCGGTCCTCAAGAAGGCCGGCTTCGTGACCCGCGACGCCCGCGCCGTCGAGCGCAAGAAGTACGGTCGCCCCGGCGCCCGCAAGCGCTTCCAGTTCAGCAAGCGCTAGTCGCGCACCGGCATCCGCCGATCTCGAACGGCCGACCGCGATCCCCGCGGCCGGCCGTTCGCGTCTTCGGCGCTCGTCGGGCGCGGTCTCCGGAGCGGCCAGGGAGGCGAGCGCCTACATGGATTTCTGTCCCCTGCGGGTGGTACGCTCGCCATTCGCATGGAACTCAACGAGATCCTCCAGGTCGCGCTCCGGGGCAACGCCAGCGACATCCACCTCAAGGCCGGCCTGCCGCCGATGTTCCGGGTGGATGGGCAGCTCGTCCCCCTGAAGGACGCCCGCCGCCTGCCGCCGGAGGAGATCGCCCGGATGGCCGCCGGGATCATGAACGACTTCCAGCGGGAGCGGTTCAAGCAGACCAACGAGGTCGACCTCGCCTACGGCGTGCCCGGCCTGGGCCGGTTCCGCGTGAACGTCTTCCAGCAGCGCGGCACGGTGGGCGTGGTGCTGCGCGTCATCCCGTTCAAGATCCAGTCGATCGAGCAGCTCCTGCTCCCCAAGGTGCTGGAGAAGGTCGCCGGGGAGCAGCGTGGCCTGGTGCTCGTCACCGGGACCACCGGCTCGGGCAAGTCCACCACGCTCGCGGCGATGGTCGACCACGTCAACGCCACCGAGACCTGCCACATCATGACCATCGAGGATCCGATCGAGTTCCTCATCCGCGACAAGCGGTCGATCGTGAACCAGCGCGAGGTC
>JAJXVM010000361.1 GCA_021782135.1 Myxococcales bacterium
AACCGGGCGAAGAACTGGGCGGCCGCGAAGCCGCAGACGGCCCCGCCGAGCGCCGCCACGGCCCGCCGCTGGCGCGCCCCGGTGACCAGGCAGCCCGCCCCCACGACCAGGAGCAGGGCGGCCGCGGGCCAGGGCAGCGCGCGCAGGGCGGCGGCGTGCTGCGCGAGCGAGCGCGCGGCGTCGAGGAGGGAGGCGCCGATCCCGGGCAGAGCGTCCATCGCCGCCGATGCTAGCAGACCGGGAGCGGCCGCTCACGTTTCGGGCCGCTCGCCGGATCGCGAGCGCCGGCGGGGCCCGCGGCGTAGTATCCGGCGCGATGCGCCGACGCACCTTCCTCCAGGCGGCCCTCTCCGGCGCCGCCGCCCTCGCCCTCCCCCGCCCGGCGCGCGCCTTTGGGGACACCGCCCGGCTGGTGGTGGGCCAGATCCAGCACGGCGGCCGGTGGAACCCGCGGCCGACCGGCGTGCGCCGGCTCTGCTGGGAGCTGGTGCAGCGCACCAGCATCGAGGCGGGCGAGGACGCGGTCCCGGTCCGGCTCGGGCAGCCGGGCCTGCACCGCCACCCCATGCTGTACCTCGCCGGCGACGGCGCCCTCCCGCCGTTCTCCGAGGGCGAGCTCGGCGCCCTGCGCCGGCACCTGCAGCAGGGCGGGTTCCTGCTGGTGGACGCGGCGGACGGCTCGGACGGCGCCGGCTTCGACGCCTCGGTCCGCGGGGAGCTGGCGCGGCTGCTCCCCTCCTCGCCGCTCACCCGCGTGGCGCGGGAGCACGTGCTCTACAAGACCTTCTACCTGCTCGACCACCAGGGCGGCCGGGTGCTCACCCGGCCCTGGCTCGAGGCGCAGGTGGTGAACGGCCGGCTCGCGGTCGTCTACTCGCAGAACGACCTCGCCGGCGCCTGGGCGCGCGGAGCCTTCGGGGACTGGGAGTACGAGTGTACTCCCGGCGGCGAGCCGCAGCGGGAGACCGCCTTCCGCCTCGGCGTGAACCTCGCCATGTACGCCCTCTGCACCGACTACAAGGACGACGCCGTCCACCTGCCCTTCATCCTCAAGAGGCGCAGCTGACGGTGGGCGGCGCGACCTACAACGCCTGGCGGCTCACGCTCCTCAGCCCCTGGCCGCGCTGGGTCCTGGCGCTCCTCGCGGCCGCCGCGGTGCTCGCGGTGGCGCTCGCCTGGCGGGGGCTCAGGGGCGAGGCGCGGGCCAGCCGACGCGCGCTGCTCCTCGCCATGCGCTCCGCCTCGGCGCTCCTGGCGCTCTTCCTGCTGGCCGAGCCGGCCGTGCAGCTCCTGCAGACCGCCCGGGTGAAGAACCGGCTCGCGGTCCTGGTGGACACCTCGCGGTCGATGGCCTTCCCGGCCGAGTCCGGCGGCGAGAGCCGGGTCCGGGCGGCGGCGGCGTTCGTCCGGGAACACCGCGCGGAGCTGGAGCGGCTCGGGGACCGGGTGACGCTCGAGTGGTACGGCTTCGATCGCGACCTCGCCCCGGCCGATCCGTCCTCGCTCGCCGCGGGCGCGCCCCCGCGAGGCGGCCGGACCGACCTGCTCGGCGCGCTCGAGGCGCTCTCCCGGGGCGCGGCCGGCGCCGGCCGCCGCCTGGCGGGCGCGCTCGTGATCTCGGACGGAGCCGACAACGCCGCGCTGGCGCAGGGGCTCTCGCCGTCGGCCCGCGCCCAGCTGCGCGCGCTCGGCTTCCCCGTCAGCGCCGTCGCGGCCGGCGCCGGATCGCCCAAGGACCTCGCCGTCGAGCGGATCGCGGTGGACGACTTCGCCTTCGTGCGCAACACGGTGACGGCCGAGGTGACGCTCACCGCCCGCGGCTTCTCGCGCGAGGAGGTCCGGGTGGTGCTGCGGCGGGAAGGGGCCGTCGTCGCCGCCGCCACGGTGAAGCTCGTGCCCGGCCGGGAGCGCTACACGGTGCCCCTCTCGTTCGCGCCCGACACGACGGGCAACTTCGTCTACACGGTCTCGGCCCCGGTCTTCCCCGGAGAGGCGGTGGCGGAGAACAACAGCCGCTCCTTCGTGCTGCGGGTCATCCGGGATCGGGTCCGGGTGCTGCTGGTCGCCGGCCGGCCGAGCTGGGACGAGCGGTTCCTGCGCTCCCTCCTGAAGCAGGATCCGAACGTGGATCTGGTGAGCTTCTTCATCCTGCGGACGGCCGGCGACAACTCCGGCCCGCAGGAGGACCTCTCGCTCATCCCGTTCCCCGTGAGCGAGATCTTCGGGACCCAGCTCAAGACCTTCGACGCCGTCTTCTTCGTGAACTTCGCCTACCAGCCCTACCGCGCCCTGGACATCGAGCGGCTGCTGCCGGGGCTGCGCGACTACGTCCTCGGCGGCGGGGCCTTCGCCATGCTGGGCGGCGAGCAGAGCTTCGGCGAGGGGCGCTACGGCGAGACGCCGCTCGCGGAGGTGCTGCCGGTGGACGCCGGCGCGGGCCTGGGGATCACCACCGAGGTGCTGCGCCCGCGCCTCACCGCCGAGGGCCGGCGCCACCCGGTGACCAGCCTGGTGCCCGGAGAAGCCGCGAACGAGGCGGCCTGGGCGGCGCTGCCGCCCCTCCCCGGCCTCAACCTCACCCGGTCGTTGCCGGCGGAGAGCGGCGCGCGCGTGCTCCTCGAGGCCCCGGCGGCCCAGGTGCTGGGGCGACCCGCGCCGGTGGTGGCGGTGCGCGAGGCGGGCCAGGGTCGAGCCCTCGCGGTCACCACCGACAGCTCCTGGTACTGGGGATTCCTGGCTGCGGAGGAGAGCGGCTCCTCCCGCGCCTACCAGCGCTTCTGGTCGAACGCCCTGCGCTGGCTGGTTCGCGATCCCGAGCTCACCCCGGTGAAGGTCGAGCCCGACCGGCCCCAGGTCGAGCCGGGCGAGCCGCTCGGCGTGACCGTCTCCGCGCGCGGCGGGGACTGGGGGCCGGCCGCGGGCGCGCCGCTCGCCGCCGAGCTGGTCTCGGAGGACGGCAGGGTGGTGGCCCGCGCGGACGGCCGGGCCGGAGCGGACGGCGCCGCCCACCTCGAGCTCGCGCCC
>JAJXVM010000362.1 GCA_021782135.1 Myxococcales bacterium
TGCTCCTCGCGACCGTGCTGGTCACCTTCCCGCTCGTCGCCCGCGAGCTGATCCCGGCGCTCCAGCGGCGCGGGACGGCGGCGGAGGAGGCGGCGCTCTCGCTGGGGGCGAGCGGCCTCCAGGTGCTGACCCGGGTCACCCTCCCGGGCCTGCGCGCCAGCGCAGTGTCGGGCGCCATCCTCTGCGCCGCGCGCGCCGTCGGCGAGCTGGGCGCGGCGGCGGTGGTGAACCGCGGCCTCCCGGGGGCCGCGGCCACGCTCCCGGTGCACGTCGCCGAGCTCCACCGGCGCCACGCCCTGCGCGCCTCGCTCGCCGTCTCCTCGCTCCTCTTCGCCGTGGCGCTCCCCGCGCTCCTCGGCCGCCGGTGGGCGCGGCGCCTCCGCGCGGCGCCGGCGCCGGGAGGGGGCCGGTGAGCGTCGAGCTGCGCGGCGCCGGGAAGGCCTTCGGCGGCGCCTGGGCGCTGCGGGGGCTCAGCCTCGCCGTCGCGCCGGGGGAGCTGGTCGCGGTCCTCGGCCCCTCGGGCTGCGGGAAGACGACCCTGCTGCGCCTCCTCGCGGGGCTCGAGCGGCCGGACGAGGGCCAGGTCCTCCACGACGGGGCCCCCGCCTCGGCGCGCGCCCTCCGGGCCCGCAACGTCGGGCTCGTCTTCCAGCAGGTCGCCCTCTTCGAGCACCTGACGGTCGCCGCCAACGTCGGCTTCGCGCTCTCCGTGCGCCGCCGCCCGCGCCGCGAGGTCGAGGCGCGCGTCGCCGAGCTGGCCGCGCTCCTCGGGCTCGCGGGCCTCGAGGACCGCCGCCCGGGCGATCTCTCCGGGGGGCAGCGCCAGCGGGTGGCCATCGCCCGGGCGCTCGCGGCGAGCCCGCGGCTCCTCCTCCTCGACGAGCCGTTCGGCGCCCTCGACCCCCGCATGCGCCTCGCCCTCCGGCGCTGGCTGCGGGAGCACACCGACCGGTCCGGCGCCACCGGCCTCCTCGTCACCCACGACCAGGAGGAGGCCTTCGACGTGGCCGACCGGGTCGTCATCCTGAACGGCGGCCGGGTGGAGCAGGTCGGCACGCCGGCCCAGGTCTTCGAGGAGCCGGCCAGCGCCTTCGTGATGCGCTTCCTGGGGGCGGTGAACGTCCTCCGCGGTCGCGTCGACGGGGGGCGCGCCTACGTCGGCGATCTCGAGTTCGCCGCGCCGGCGGGGGAGGCGCGCGCGCCGGCCCACGTCTTCGTCCGGCCCCACGAGCTCGAGCTCAACCTCGCGGCGGTCCCGGGGAGCCTCGCGGCGACGGTGGCGCGGCTGGTGCCGCGCGGCGCCGCCGTCCGCGTCGAGCTCTCGGCGCCGCCCCACGGCGAGCGGCTCGAGGCGGAGGTGGACGCCCGCCGCGGCGCCGCGCTCCTCGCGGCGCTCCGGCCGGGCCTCCGGGTCCACCTCTCGCCGCGGCGCGTCCGGGTCTTCGCGGATCCCGGGGCCGCGGCCGAGCCGGACAGCCTCACCGCGAGCGAGCTGTGAGCGCGGCGCCCGCCGGCGATCCCCCCGCGAGCTCCCCGGGGTCTACCCGCGCCGCGCACCGCCTCCGGCCGGCGCCGCGGGGTTGGGGGCCGGGGGCCGCACCCGGTGGAGCGTGCTCCGGTCGGTGTGGTGGAAGGGCTCCGGCCGCCCGGCGATCTGCAGGACGGTCTCCTCCTCGTAGGTGAGCGAGCCGTCGGGCCCCCCGGCGACGGTGATCGCGAACTCGAGCGTCCGGAAGTTCTCGTGCAGGAAGGGCGCGGACAGGACGCCGGCGGTCGGCGACCCGAGCAGCGCCCGCACGGTGAAGCTTTTCGCCGTCGGCGCGGCGGTCCCGGCGGCCATCGCCACGAGCCCGCGCGGGATGGCGAGCGTGTGGAGGAGGGCCCCGGTCGCCGGCTCCCAGAGCCAGTAGCCGACCTGATCGTGGAAGGTGAGGGGCTCGTCGAGCTTGTGGACGTGCTGGTGGTAGCGCAGTCCGTAGAGGAGCTGCGGGCCGTTCGGCTGCGGATCGATCGGCTCGCACGTCAGCTGCTCGCGGTACGGCTCCTCCTCCGACCCGTCGGCGGACGGGTGGGTGTCGAGCCCCTGCCCCTCCCAGGTCCCGGCGAGCACCGCCAGCGGGCCGAGGTTTCGAAGGGTGTCGAGGTCGAAGTCCTCTGGCTCGGTGTAGATGTCGCGCGTCATGGTGTCCTCCCGCTGAGCGCCGAGTCTACGAGGATCGCGGTCCGGGGGGATCGGTGCGGGCCCCCCCACGCGCGCCGGAGCTGCGCGCGTCGAACCGCCGCGCCGAACCATCCCGTACGCTCGGTCGTACGCGCCGGTACGCTTCGGCGCGGGCGGACACGGAGATCCGGCCGGATCTCGCCGGCACGCCGGATGCTCCCGGGGTGGGCGCCGCATCGCGCGGCTTCCACTCGAAGGAGAACGCCATGAAGACGAAGATCCTCTCAGCAGCCGCAGCCGGCCTGCTGCTCGCCAGCTCGGCCCTCGCCCAGGGCGACAGCGCCGTTCGGCAGGCGATCGACGAGGAGCTCGCACAGCGGGCCGGGGATCGCGACCGCCTGCAGGATCAGGACAGGGACCGGCTGCAGGACGGGACGGGCGACCAGCTCCAGACCCAGGACAAGCTGCAGACCCAGGACAAGCTGCAGACCCGGGATCGGCTTCAGGACGGGACGGGCGACCAGCTCCGGACTCGCGCCATGGAGCGCACGCAGCAGCAGGTGCAGGGCGCCGAGCAGGCGGGCGACCAGCTCCGAACCCGCGCCATGGAGCGCACGCAGAAGCAGGTGCAGGGCGCCGAGCAGGCGGGCGACCAGCTCCGGACCCGCGCCATGGAGCGCACGCAGCAACAGGTGCAGGGCGCCGAGCAGGCGGGTGATCAGCTCCGGACCCGCGCCATGGAGCGCACGCAGCAGCGGACCACCACCCGTGCGGAGGAGCGCACGGCCACCCAGCTGAAGCAGCGGGCCGCGAGCGAAGCGGCGGCGAACCACGTCGAGGCGGCC
>JAJXVM010000071.1 GCA_021782135.1 Myxococcales bacterium
CCTCCGGCCGGGCGGCCCGGGTCGAGATCCAGGCCGGGCGCCGGCGGGTCACGCTCGCGGCGGTGGCGCTCCGGCAGCGCCTCGGCTACGAACGGCTCCCGTCGCTCGCCTTCGAGGTGGAGGAGGACGGCGCCGGCTTCCGCTTCGACGGTCAGGGCTCCGGCCACGGCGCCGGCATGTGCCAGTGGGGCGCCGCCGGCATGGCGCGGGAGGGGGCGAGCTACCAGGAGATCCTGGCCCACTACTACCCGGGCACCGAGCTGCTGAGGATGTACTGAGGGCCTGATGAAGGTCTCCGACTTCGACTACCCGCTCCCCGAGGAGCGCATCGCGCAGGAGCCGGTGGACCCGCGCGACGCCTCGCGCCTGATGGTGGTGCCGCGCGGTCCCGACGCGCCGCTCGCGCACCGGACCTTCCGCGAGCTCGACCAGCTGCTCCAGCCCGGCGACCTGCTGGTGATGAACGACACCCGCGTCATCCCGGCGCGGCTCACCGGGCACAAGGAGAGCGGCGGCAAGGTGGAGGTGCTGCTGCTCGAGCCCGAGGCGGCGGGGAGCGCCCGCTGGAAGGCGATGGGGCAGGCCTCCAAGCCGCTCCGCCCGGGCGCCCGCGTCGCCTTCGAGGGGCTCGCGGCGGTGCTGGAGGAGGTGCTGGGCGAGGGCTTCTACACCGTGCGCTTCGACCGGGACGGCGCCGCGCTCGAGGCGGCCATCGCCCGCGCCGGCGCGCTGCCGCTCCCGCCCTACATCCGCCGCGCCCCGGGCCCCGCCGACGCCGAGCGCTACCAGACGGTGGTGGCGCGCGTGCCGGGGAGCGCCGCCGCCCCCACCGCCGGCCTCCACTTCACCCCGGAGCTGCTCGCCCGCCTGGAGGCGCGCGGGGTGGAGCGGGCCCACGTCACGCTGCACGTCGGCGCCGGCACCTTCCTCCCGGTCCGCAGCGAGACCGTGGAGGGCCACCGGATGCACGAGGAGCGCTACGAGGTGCCGCCCGCGACGGCCCGCGCCTTCGCCGCCGCGCGGGCCCGGGGCGGGCGGGTGGTGGCGGTCGGGACCACCAGCGTGCGCACGCTCGAGAGCGCCTTCGACGACGGGGCGCTGCGCGAGGGGCCGGGCCGCACCTCGATCTTCCTCACGCCCGGCCACCGCTTCCGCGCCGTGGACGCGCTCGTCACCAACCTGCACCTGCCGCGCTCCACCCTGCTCATGCTGGTGTGCGCCTTCGGCGGGACCGAGCGGGTGCTCGCCGCCTACCGGACCGCGGTGGAGGAGCGGTACCGCTTCTTCAGCTACGGCGACGCCATGCTGCTGGTGTAGAAGGGGCCCGTGATCCGGTACCAGCTCCTCTCGCGCGACGGCGAGGCCCGGCGCGGCCGCCTCGAGACGCCCCACGGCGTCCTCGAGACCCCGGTCTTCATGCCGGTGGGCACCGCCGCCACCGTGAAGACGCTCTCCCCGGACGAGCTGCGGGGGCTCGGGGCCGGCATCATCCTCGGCAACACCTACCACCTCTACCTGCGCCCCGGGCACGAGCGCATCGCCCGGCTCGGCGGTTTGCACCGGTTCATGAGCTGGGGAGGCGCCACCCTCACCGACTCCGGCGGGTTCCAGGTCTTCAGCCTGGGCGAGGGGAAGGGGAAGGGGGAGGGCGGGGCCGCGCCCAAGGGGAGCCTGGTCAAGATCGTCGAGGAGGGGGTGGAGTTTCGCAGCCACCTCGACGGCGCCCGGCACTTCCTCTCGCCCGAGAAGGCGATCGAGGTGCAGGAGGCGCTCGGGGCCGACGTCATCATGGCCTTCGACGAGTGCCCGCCGTCGCTCGCCGATCGCGCCTACCACGAGCGCTCGCTCGCCCGGACGCAGCGCTGGCTCGACCGCTGCCGGGCCGCCTGGAGCGAGGCGGAGGCCCGCAAGGCCGACGCCGGCCCCGGCGCGCGCACCTCCTGCAGCCTCTTCGGCATCGCCCAGGGAGGGCTCTTCCCCGACCTGCGCCGGCGCGCCGTCGAGGAGGCGGCGGCCCTCGACCTCCCCGGCTACGCGCTCGGCGGCTACGCCGTGGGCGAGGAGCCGGCGCAGATGTGGGAGGGGGTGGCGCGCGACGCGCCGCTGCTCCCCCCGGACAAGCCCCGCTACCTCATGGGCGTGGGCACGCCCGAGGACCTCCTCGCCGGGATCGCCGCCGGCGTGGACATGTTCGACTGCGTGCTCCCCACCCGCTGCGCCCGCAACGGGCTCCTCTTCACCCGGCGAGGTCGCCTCACCATCCGCAACGCCCGCTGGGCGGACGACCCCCGGCCGCCCGACCCCGAGTGCGGCTGCTACACCTGCCGCACCTTCAGCCGGGCCTACCTGCGCCACCTCTTCCGCGCCGGCGAGCTGCTCGGGCTCCGGCTCAACACCCTCCACAACCTGCACCACTACCTCGAGCTCATGGCCGAGGCGCGCCGCGCCATCGAGGAGCGGCGCTTCGAGTCGTTCCGGCGGGAGCGGCTCCTCGCCTGGAGCGCCGGGCCGGAGTAGACGGCCGGACGGGCGCTCTCGAATCGCTTGCGAGCCCCGCCGAAATCCTGCTAAATGTCAGCGCTTTTTGGAGTTTTACCGGGAGAATCCATGTACCCCATCTTCAGGGCGTTCCTCTCGCAGACGGCGGCGGCCGAGGCTGCGCCCAACCCGATCGTCAGCTTCCTTCCCTTCATCGCCATCATCGTCGTCTTCTACTTCATCTTCTTCCGCCCCCAGGCGAAGCAGCAGAAGAAGCACCAGCAGTACCTGGCGGAGCTGAAGAAGGGGGACGAGGTGGCCACGCAGGGCGGGATCATCGGCAAGGTGGTCTCCGTCGAGGACCGCACGGTGACCCTCGACGTGGGCGCCGGGAACAAGGTCCGGGTGATCAAGGCGCAGGTGGTGGGGGCCTGGCAGGAGAAGGCCGCCGAGCCGGCGCCGAAGGCGGAGGCCAAGAAGTGATGGAACGCTCCTGGCTCTGGCGCGTCGCGCTCATCGCGGCGGTCGCGCTCTTCTCCGTCTACCAGCTCGTCCCGAGCTGGTTCTACTTCAAGCTCCCGCCCTCGGAGCGCAACGGCCCGGCGTACGACCAGTCGGTGCCGAAGTGGGCGCCCTCGGCGCGCCGGCACCTGAACCTCGGCCTCGACCTGCAGGGCGGCATCCACCTCGCCATGGGCGTGGACGTGGATCGCGCCGTGAAGGCCAAGGTGGCGCGGCGGGCCGACGAGATCGCCGACTTCCTGAAGGAGAAGGGGGTGCCGGTCGAGTCGGCGCGGCCGGCCGGCGACGGGCGCGTCATCGAGGTGAAGACCGGCGAGCCCTCGCGCGCCGAGAAGACGGTCCTCGACCAGTACAACTCCGAGATGTACGCGCCCTCGGGCGCCCCGCAGGGCGCGGTGCTCTTCGCCTTCAAGACCAAGGTGCTGCAGGACTTCCAGGCCAAGGCGGTGGAGCAGGCCGAGAAGACCATCCGCAACCGCGTCGACAAGTGGGGCGTCTCCGAGCCCGACATCAAGCGCAAGTCGAACAACCAGATCCAGATCCAGCTCCCCGGCTTCAAGGATCCCGAGAAGGCCAAGGAGCTGCTCGGCCGGACCGCCCAGCTCGAGTTCAAGATCGTGGACGACGAGTCGCCGCTGCTCGACCCGGTCCGCTCCCAGCTGCCGGCCTGCCCGGTCACCGAGACCGGCTTCAAGCTGCCCTTCCCGGCGAGCGGCTGCTGGAGCGTGGAGAGCGTGGAGCTGCCCTCGGGCGGCACCCGCCAGGTCACCTTCCTCGCCGCCAACGACCGGAGCGAGCTGCAGGCCGCGGTGGACCGGTACGTGAAGCCCCTGCTCGACCGCGATCACGAGATCGGCGTGGGCGAGGGCACGGTCGGCCAGGGGCCCATCCGCGAGCGCTACGACCGCACCTACCTGCTGCACGCCAAGACCGAGCTCACCGGCGACTACATCTCCGACGCGCGCGCCGCGGTGGACAACTCGCAGGGCGCCGGCAAGCCGGTGGTGGTCTTCACCATGTCGCCCGAGGGCGGGCGGCTCATGGAGAAGCTGACCACCAACAACCTGCACCGCCGCATGGCCACCGTGCTCGACGGCAAGGTCGAGACCGCGCCGTACATCCAGGGCAAGATCTCCACCAACGGCCAGATCACCCTCGGCTCCGGGCGTCCGTACCAGCAGATGTTCGAGGAGGCCAACGAGATCGCGCTGGTGCTCAAGGCCGGCGCGCTCCCCGCCCCGGTCACCATCTTCGAGGAGCGGACCGTCGGCGCCACCCTCGGGCCGGAGCTGGTCAAGAAGGGCGCCACCGCGGCCCTGGTCGGGCTGCTGCTGGTGGTGGCCTTCATGATCCTCTACTACCGCGCGACCGGCCTCATCGCCGACGTGGCGCTGGCGCTGAACGGCCTGCTGGTGCTCGCCATCATGGCGATCATCGGCACCACCCTCACGCTCCCGGGCATCGCCGGGTTCGTGCTCACGCTCGGCATGGCGGTCGACGCGAACGTGCTCATCAACGAGCGCATCCGCGAGGAGCTGCGGGCCGGCCGGACGGTGCGGCAGGCCGTGGACCAGGGCTACGACAAGGTCTTCTGGACCATCGTCGACGCCCACGTCACCACCCTGGTGGCCGGCGTGGTGCTCATGCAGTACGGCTCCGGCCCGGTGCGCGGCTTCGCGGTGACCCTGATCATCGGCCTCGTCGCCTCGATGTTCACCTCGATCGTGGTCACCCGCGCCATCATGGACTTCTTCACCCGCCACGACACGGCGAGGCTGAGCGTCTGATGCAATTCAAGACCTTCGACATCATCCCGCACGACACCAAGATCGACTTCGTCGGCAAGCGCCACATCGCCGTGACGCTGTCGCTCATCGCCAACCTGGCGGTGATCCTCTTCTCGCTCAACGCCGTCCACGGCCTCAACTTCGGCGTGGACTTCGCGGGCGGCACGGAGATGGAGGTGCGGTTCGCCCGCGCCGTCGATCCGGGCACCATCCGCAAGAGCGTGGAGGAGCTGGGGTTCAAGGACGCCTCGGTCCAGACCTACGGCCCGGAGTCGGAGCACAGCTACCTCATCCGCGTCGGCCGCATCGCCCTCATGAGCCAGGAGGACGTGAACCGCGTCATCCAGGCGGTGAAGGCCAGGCTGCCGGTGGCCGGCGAGCCCCACTTCAACGCCGAGGTGGGCGACAAGATCGACTTCCAGTTCACCCGGAACCCCACCCCCGAGGAGCTCAAGGCGGCGGTGGAGGGCGCTGGCGTGAAGGTGCGCGAGGTCCGCGAGGAGGCGGGCCTCACCGCCGGGACGCGCTCCTTCGCGGTCATCACCCAGGGCATCCGCGACAAGGTGGAGAGCGACCTGATGACGCGGTTCGGCGAAGCCAAGCCCGACGTGCAGCGCGTCGAGTACGTCGGCCCGGCGGTCGGCCGCGAGCTGCGCAACCAGGGCTTCAAGGCGATCCTCTACGCCATGGGGCTCATCGTGGTCTACGTGGGCCTGCGGTTCGACTTCCGCTTCAGCCCGGGCGTGATCATCGCCCTGCTCCACGACGCCATCATCACCCTCGGCTACTTCGCCTTCTCCGGGCGCGAGTTCAACCTGACCTCGGTGGCGGTGATCCTGACCGTGGTCGGCTACTCGGTGAACGACACGGTGGTGGTCTACGACCGCATCCGCGAGAACCAGGCCAAGTACAAGGGCAAGCACCTCGCCGACCTGGTGAACCTCTCCATCAACGAGGTGCTCGGCCGCACCTTCCTCACCTCGTTCGCCACCGCGCTCTCGCTGGTGGGCCTCCTCATCTACGGCGTCGGGACCATCTTCGACTTCGCCGCCGCCATGATGATCGGCATCATCTCCGGCACCTACTCCACCTGGTTCATCGCCGCCCCGATGACCATCTGGCTGGAGGAGCGGGCCGAGAAGAAGGCCGCCGCCGCGCGGCACCAGCCGGCGCAGGCCAAGTCGGTCTAGGCGCCAGCGGCGTCGGAGCTCCCCGCGACGGGCCGCCTCCGGGCGGCCCGTTCGCTTTTCCGGTGGCGAGGCCGGCCGCCGCGCCGCGATCCGGCTTGCGGGGCGGGTGCTCCGGCCCTACACCTGGGGCTCCAACGGTCTTCACGTCCAGGGAGGGACCCATGTCCAAGGTGAAGTGCTACGCGTCGATGTCCCCCAAGGCCCCGCTCGTCCCCTGGGAGATCTCCCGGCGCGAGGTGGGCGACCACGACGTCCGCATCGAGATCGCCTACTGCGGGATCTGCCACTCCGACATCCACCAGGTCCGCGACGAGTGGGGCGGGTCGGTCTTCCCGATGGTGCCGGGGCACGAGATCGTGGGGCGCGTGACCGCGGTCGGCCGGCGCGTGGAGCGCTTCCGGGTGGGCGACCTCGCCGGCGTCGGCTGCATGGTCGACTCCTGCCGCACCTGCGCGAGCTGCCGGCGCGACCTCGAGCAGTTCTGCGAGAAGGGTGCCGCCTTCACCTACAACTCCACCGAGATGGACCGGAAGACGCCGACCTACGGCGGCTACTCCGGCGAGGTGGTGGTCACGGAGAAGTTCGCCCTCAAGGTGCCCGCGAAGCTCGAGCTCTCCGGGGTGGCCCCGCTCCTCTGCGCCGGCATCACCACCTGGTCGCCGCTGCGGCACTGGAAGGTGGAGAAGGGGCAGCGCGTGGGCGTGGTCGGGCTCGGCGGCCTCGGCCACATGGCGGTGAAGCTCGCCGCGTCCCTGGGCGCGGAGGTCACCATGCTCAGCACCTCCGCCTCCAAGGAGGCCGACGCGCGGCGGCTCGGGGCGCACGAGTTCGGGCTCACCCGCGACGACGCCACCTTCCGGCGGCTCGCCGGCCGCTTCGACCTCATCGTGGACACCATCTCGGCGCCGCACGACCTCAACAAGTACCTCGGCATGGTGAAGGTGGACGGGACGATGGTGATGGTCGGCGTCCCGCCGGCCCCCGAGCCGCTGGAGGCGTTCTCCCTCATCGGCGGGCGCAAGAGCCTCGCCGGCTCGCTCATCGGCGGCGTCCGCGAGACCCAGGAGATGCTCGACTACTGCGGCGCGCACGGCATCGTCGCCGACGTCGAGGTGATCGCGGCGAACCGGATCAACGAGGCCTACGAGCGGATGCTGAAGGGCGACGTCCGCTACCGCTTCGCGATCGACGCGAAGACGCTGTGAGGGCGGCGCCCCCTCCCTGTCCGGGAAGGGGGAGGAGGTCGGCTCCCCGTGACCGAGGGCGCTCCCTCCCCGTCGCTCGGGGAGAAGGGCCGGGGAGGGCGGCCACGAGGCGCGCCGTTCGCCTCGCGCCCGCTCTCTCGGCTGTCACCCGGGCGTGCTAGCGTCCGCCCCCGTGAACGTTCCGGAGCGGCGGCGGTGGGTGGAGGTCCCCTGTGACGAGGCGGCGGCGGCGCGGCTCGAACGCGAGCTGAAGCTCCACCCGCTCGCGGCGCGCACCCTCGCCTGCCGCGGCCTGGGCGAGCCGGCCGAGGCGGAGCGGTTCCTGGCCGCGCGGCTCGCCGACCTGCCCGACCCGTTCACCATGCGCGGCATGGAGGAGGCGACCGCGCGCATCGGCCGGGCGCTCTCGGCGGGCGAGCGGATCGGAGTCTACGGCGACTACGACGTGGACGGCGTCACCTCGACCGTGCTCCTGACCCGCTTTCTCCGGGCGGCCGGCGCGGATGTGGTCACCTACACGCCGCACCGGTTGGTGGAGGGCTACGGGCTCAACCAGGGCGCGGTGGCGAAGCTGGCCGCGCGGGGGGTGAAGCTGCTCGTCACGGTCGACTGCGGCATCACCAGCGTGGAGGAGGTGCGCGCCGCGGCGGAGCTGGGGGTCGAGACGGTCGTCGTGGATCACCACACCGTCCCGGTGGCGCTCCCGGCGGCGGCCGCCATCCTCAACCCGCACCAGCCGGGCTGCGGCTATCCCTCCAAGGTGCTCGCCGCCGTCGGCGTCACCTTCTGCCTGCTCATGGCGCTCCGGAAACGGCTGCGCGAGGCAGGTTGGTTCGGAGCGGCGCGGGCGGAGCCGAACTTGCGCGAGTACCTGGACCTGGTCGCGCTCGGCACCGTGGCCGATGTGGTGCCGCTCATCGGGGCCAACCGGATCCTGGTCCGGCACGGGCTCGAGGAGCTGGCGCGGACGCGCCGGCCCGGGCTGCGCGCGCTGAAGCAGGTGGCGGGGGTCGCCGAGGGGGCGCCGGTCACCGCCGGGCAGGTCGGCTTCCGGCTCGGGCCCCGCGTCAACGCGGCGGGGCGGCTCGACGACGCCGGGCGCGGAGTGCGGCTGCTCCTCACGGAGGACGAGGGCGAGGCGGCGGCCCTGGCGCGCGAGCTCGACGAGGAGAACCGCTCGCGACAGGAGATCGAGCGGGAGATCCTGGAACAGGCGCTCACCGACGCCGCGGCGCGGGTGGCGGAGGGCGCCCGCGGGCTGGTGCTCTCGCGCGAGGGCTGGCACCCCGGGGTCATCGGCATCGTCGCCTCGCGGGTGGTGGAGCGCTTTCACCGGCCCACCATCCTGGTGGGCGTGCAGGACGGGGTGGGGAAGGGGAGCGGGCGCAGCATCGAGGGGTTCCACCTCTACGACGCGCTCGCCGCCTGCCAGCGGCACCTCGCCCGCTTCGGCGGACACCGGCACGCGGCAGGGATCACGGTGGAGCCGGCGGCCATCCCCGCCTTCCGGGCCGCCTTCGAGGCCCACGCCGCCGGGGCCCTCGGCGACGACGACCTCGTCCCGCGCTGCCGCATCGAGGGGAGGCTCGAGCTGTCGCAGGCCACCGAGCGCGCCGCCGAGGCCCTGGAGCGGCTCGCGCCTTTCGGCGCCGGTCACGCCGAGCCGCTCTTCGGACTGCGCGGGCGGCCGACCCGGGCCCGGGCGATGGGCGCCGGCGGCGCCCACCTCAAGCTCGGCTTCGGGCCGGGCGTGGACGCCGTCGCCTTCTCGATGGGCGACCGGTTGCCGCTCTGCGAACACGAGGTGGAGGCGGCGGTGTCGCTCGGGTTCGACGAGTGGGACGGGCGGCGGAGGCTGCAACTCAAGGTGAAGGATCTGCGGAAGCCCTCCTAGGCCACCCCCCACCGCACCCGCTGCTCGTCGAACAGCGCGCCCATCCGGGCGAGCTCGAACAGCCGCAGCCGCTCCGTCCGCCGCTCGAACCGCCCCTTGCAGCCGGCCGAGCAGAAGAAGTAGCGGCGGCGCTTGTACTCCACGCTCTCGCAGTCGCCCTCCACCACCGGCTTGCCGCAGATGGGATCCCGCGAGACCCCGTCCGTCCGGATCGTCATCTTCGGCTCCTTCCGCGCCCCGGCCGCGCCCCCCCCCGGCGGCTCCGGATCGCCCTGGTGCGACCAGGAGGCCAGCGGCGGCGCGCCTGGGCGTTCAGTGTCCGGCCGCTCTCCCGGGGCGGGCTGTGGGCGTCCGGGGCATGACCTGGAAAATATGTGCCCCGCCGGCCGGCGCAGCCGCCCAGCCGGAGCGCGGCCCCGAGCGCCTTGACGCGCTGCGAGAGCGAGTGTTAGCTCAGCCGACTCACCTCAGGAGGGATGGCCTTGCCCCGCTTCATCACCGAGCTCAAGCGCACGCACACCTGCGGTCGACTCCGCAAGGAAGACATCGGCAAGGAGGTGGTGCTCTTCGGATGGGTCTCGAACCGGCGGGACCACGGCGGGGCCGTCTTCATCGACCTCCGCGACCGCGAGGGGCTCACCCAGGTGGTGTTCGAGCCCGCCGCCGACCGGGCGGAGGCCCACGCCCTCGCCGGGCAGCTCCGGCTCGAGTACGTGGTCGGCATCCGCGGCGTGGTCCAGAGCCGCGGCGGCAACGTGAACCCCAAGCTCGCCACCGGCGAGATCGAGGTCCACGCCACCGACCTCGAGATCTTCAACCGCTGCGAGCCGACCCCGTTCCCGATCGAGGACTCGATCGACACCGGCGAGGAGAAGCGGCTCCAGTACCGCTACCTCGACCTGCGCCGGGCGCCGCTGCAGAAGACCCTCATGACCCGCGCCCGGGTGAACCACCTCACCCGCAACTACTTCACCGAGAAGGGCTTCCTCGAGCTCGAGACCCCGTTCATGGTGAAGTACACGCCGGGTGGGGCGCGCAACTTCCTCGTCCCCAGCCGCCTCAACCCCGGCAAGTTCTACGCCCTCGCCGAGAGCCCGCAGCTCTTCAAGCAGCTCTACATGATGGCGGGCTTCGACAAGTACTTCCAGATCGTCCGCTGCTTCCGCGACGAGGACCTTCGGCTCGACCGCCAGCCCGAGTTCACCCAGGTGGACGTCGAGATGAGCTTCGTCGAGCAGAACGACATCTTCGACGTGATGGAGGGGCTCATCGTCAAGCTCTGGAAGGAGGTGCTCGGGGTGGAGATCCCGCGCCCCTTCCTGCGCATGCCCTTCGAGGAGTCGATGGGCAAGTACGGCAACGACAAGCCCGACCTGCGCTTCGACCTGCACCACGTGGACCTCACCGAGCTGGTGAAGGAGAACCAGGGCGGCGGCGTGCCCATCCTGGCCGACGCGGTCGCCGCGGGCGGGATCGTGAAGGCGCTCCGGGTCCCGGCCGAGAAGTCCTTCAGCCGCACCGAGATCGACAAGCTCGAGGAGTACGTGAAGGGCATGGGCGCGAAGGGGCTCGCCCGCGCCAAGGTGGCCGAGGGCGGGGAGTGGACCCAGTCGCCGCTCGCCAAGAGCATCACCCCGGCGCTGCGCGCGGCCATCAACGCCGCCTGCGAGGCCCAGCCCGGCGACCTGCTCCTCTTCCAGTTCGGCAAGCCGGCGGTGGTCCACACCGTCATGGCCAACCTGCGCGTGCACCTCGCCAAGCGCATGGGGCTCATCCCCGAGTACGGGTCGGGCGGCCAGTGGAACTTCCTCTGGGTGGTGAACCCGCCGCTCTTCGAGTACGACGAGGAGTCGAAGACCTGGGCCGCCGCCCACCACGCCTTCACCCGCCCGCACGACGAGGACGTGCAGTACCTCGAGACCGACCCGGGCAAGGTGAACTGCTACCGCTACGACCTCGTCCTGAACGGCTTCGAGATCGGCGGCGGCTCCATCCGCCTCCACGACCCGCAGGTGCAGGCGCGGGTCTTCAAGGCCATGGGCATCAGCGACGAGGACGCCCGCGCCAAGTTCGGCTTCCTCCTCGACGCCCTCAAGATGGGCGCCCCGCCGCACGGGGGCATCGCCCTCGGCATGGACCGCCTGGTCATGCTCCTCACCGGCGCCGAGTCGCTGCGCGACGTGGTGGCGTGGCCCAAGACGCAGAAGGGCACCGACCTCATGACCGGCGCCCCCGGCGACGTGGACGCCCGCCAGCTCCGCGAGCTGGCGGTGAAGAGCACCGCCGAGTCGAAGTAGCCGCCGGCGCGCCGCGCTCCCCGAAGGGCCCCGGCCTCCCGGGGCGCGCGGCTGCTATGCTCCAAGGGGATGCCCGTTCCCGCCGAGCGCTACGACGTGGTGGTCATCGGCGGCGGCGCGAACGGCGCCGGCGCCGCCCGCGACCTCGCCATGCGCGGCCTCTCGGTGCTGCTGCTCGAGAAGGCCGACTTCGGCGTCGGCGCGAGCGGCCACAGCTCCGGGATGATCCACGGCGGCATCCGCTACATGCTCTCCGACCGGCGGGTGACCGAGCTCGCCTGCCGCGACTCGGGCTACATCCAGCGCATCGCGCCGCACCTGCTCTTCCGCATCCCGTTCCTCATGCCGCTCGCCTCGCGCGGCGCCGAGGCCACCCTGGTGGAGCGCGCCACCTGGTACGCCACCGAGGTCTACGTCGGCACCTACGACCGGTACCAGCCGCTCAAGCGCGGCAAGCCCTCGGTGCGCCTCTCCGCCGAGGAGACCTACGCGCTCGAGCCCTCGCTCCGCCCGGGGCTGCACGGCGCCGTCACCCTGGACGAGTGGGGGATCGACGCCTTCCGGCTCTGCGTCCTGAACGCGCTCTCGGCCCGCGATCACGGCGCGGTGGTCCGCACCTGGACCGCCGCCCTGGAGGTGGTGCGCGAGGAGGGGCGGGCGGTGGCGGTGCGCTGGCGGGACGCGCTCACCGGCGAGCGCGGCGAGGCCCGCGCGGCCGCCATCTACAACGCCTCCGGGGCCTGGAGCCCGGCCTTCGCGCGGCGCCACGCCGGGGCGCACGTGCCCATGCGGCCCGGCAAGGGGGTCCACCTCAGCCTCGACCGCCGGCACTCCAACTACGGCGTCATCTGCACCGCGGTGGACGGCCGGCAGATGTTCCTCATGCCGCACGAGACCGAGTCGATCATCGGCACCACCGACGACGACTACTACGGCGACCCGGACGATCTCGAGGCGACCAACGACGAGGTGGAGTACCTGCTCGAGGGGGTGGAGTCGCTCGTGCCCGGCGTGCGCCGCGCGCGCGTGGCCCGGGCCTGGTGCGGGCTGCGCACCACCATCCACGCCTACGGCCCCACCGAGGACGCCCTGTCGCGCGAGCACGCCTTCCACGACCACGCCGCCGAGGGCGCCGCCGGGATGCTCTCCATCTCGGGCGGGAAGCTCGCCAGCTACCGGGCCCAGTCGGAGGAGGCGGCGGACCGGCTGGTGGCGATGGTGGGCAGGCCGGCCCGCCCCTGTCGCACCCACGAGGAGCCGCTCCCGGGGGGCGACGAGGTGCCCGACCCGGCGCGGCTCGCCGAGGAGTACGACGTGGCGCCGGCGGCGGCGGCGCGGCTCGTCTACCGGCACGGCAGCCGCGCCCGCGCGGTGCTCGGCCTGGTCCGCGACGACCCGCGCCTCGGGCTGGTGCTCTGCCGGGACGAGGCGATCCTGGCGGCCGAGGTGGTGCACTGCGTGCGCGAGGAGCAGGTGCGGAGGCTCCAGGACCTGCGCCGCCGCTGCCGCCTCGGCGTCGGCGGCTGCGCCGGGACCGACTGCGCGCGGGTGGCGGCCCAGCTCGCCGGGCGCGAGCTGGGGTGGAGCGCCGATCGCGTTCGCGCCGAGCTGGCCGACCTGCTCGAGGTCGGCTGGCGGGAGCGCCGGCCGGTGCTCGACGCCCACCAGCTGGTGCAGGAGGAGATGCTGCGCGGGGTGCAGTCCGGGCTGGAGGTGCGCCGGTGACGCCGGAGGCCGGGAGCGGGTCCGCCGACCTCCTGGTGCTGGGCGGCGGGCTGGCCGGGGCGGTGGCGGCCCTGGCGGCCCGGGCGCGCGGGGCGCGGGTCATCCTGGTGCGCCGGGCCCCCGGCGCGAGCGCCCTCTCGAGCGGGGCGATCGGGATCGCCTGGGACGCCGACGCGCTGCCGGGGGATCCGCTCCGGGCGCGCCGCGGCTGGCTCGAGTCGGCCCGGCGCCTGGCGGCGCGCCAGCCGGAGCACCCCTACGCGCTCGTGTGGCCCGGGCTCGAGGAGCTGCCGGAGGCGGCCGGCTTCGCCGCCCGAGCGCTCGGGGGGCTCATCGCGCCGCCCCTGGAGCGCAACCGCTTCCTCGCGACCGCCCACGGCGCGGTCCTCGGCTGCGGCCTCTGCCAGCGCAGCCTGGTCCCGGGCGACCTGCTGGAGGTGCGGGGGAGGCTCGCCGTGGCCGGCTTCCGCGGCCACCTCGGCTGGGATCCGCGCCTGGTCGCGGGGGGCCTGGCAGGCTTCGTCGCGCTCGGCGGGCCCGAGCCGGTGCCGATCGATCTCGACCTCTTCACCGGGCCGGGCGAGGGGCTCCTGCGCCCGCACGAGCTGGCGCGCGCCCTCGAGGCGCCGGGCGCCGCGGAGGAGGCGGGCCGCCGGCTCCGCGAGGCGCTGCCGGCCGGCGCCGGCGCGGCGCTGCTCCTGCCGGTGCTC
>JAJXVM010000072.1 GCA_021782135.1 Myxococcales bacterium
GGGCTCGACGGGCTCGCCGGCGGAGTGGCCTTCGTGGCCGCCGCGGTCACGTTCGTGCAGGCGGCGCTCCACGGCGACCCGCTCATGCTCCTCTTCACCGGCGCGCTGGCCGGCGCGGTGCTCGGGTTCCTGGTCTACAACTTCAACCCGGCCAGCATCTTCATGGGCGACACCGGGAGCATGTTCCTCGGCTTCGTCCTCGCCGTGAGCGCCATCCAGACCAACCAGAAGTCCTCCGCCTGCGTGGCCCTGGCCGTCCCCATCGTCCTGCTCGGCGTGCCCATCTGCGACACCCTGCTCGCCATCGGCCGCCGCGCCGCCCGGGGCGCGCCGCTCTTCTCCGCCGATCGCGACCACATCCACCACCGGCTGCTGGCGCTCGGTCTCTCGCAACGCGAGGCGGTGCTGGCGATCTACGGCGTGGCCGTCCTGCTCGGCCTGGCGGCGCTGGAGCTGGGCCGGGTCAGCGGCCTCGCCGCCGCCTGCTTCCTTGGCGCCATCGCCGCCACCTTCGTGGTGCTGCTGCGCCGGCTCGGCTACCTGCGCCTGGGGAAGCTCGGCCGCACCCTGGTGCGCCGCCGCCGCAACCTCGCAATGCGCCAGGCGGTCCGCGCCGCCGCGGAGCGGCTGCGCGCCGCGGCCGATCCCAGCGAGGTCTTCGGCTGCCTCCTCGATCCGTGCCAGGCGCTCGGCGCGCGCTGCCTCTCGCTGGAGCTGGACGACCCCGGCAGGCCGGCTCGCTGGTCCACCGGCTTCACCGGCTGCGCCTTCCGCGCGCGGTTTCCCATCTTCGGGGAGCGGGGCGGCGGCGGCACCCTCGAGCTGGGCTGGGACCGCGGTCGCCGCACCCTGGATCGGGACACCGAGATCGCGGTCGAGCAGCTCTGCGGAGAGGTCCGCGGCGCTCTGGTGCGGCTCGAGCGGAGCGACTCCGTGGTCGGCTTTCGCGCGCGGCGTCAGGCGAGCGGTGGACACGCCGACGACGTGCGGATGGCTGGCCGGCGATGAGTCCCCTGCGGCTCGTCCGCCACGCGAGAAGGACCTTTGGGTCTCGGTCGTCTGGCGTAAGCTCGCGCTTTTTCTTGAAGGCTTGACGGGGGCGTAGGCGAATGCGTCACGGCCAAACGGCGGCCAGCGTGAAAGAATCGAAACAGGTGCGGGTCTCGGACGAGCGATCCGTGATGTCTTCGCACCCCGCGAACTGGCGCGATTTCTCATCGCACGCCGTCCCCAGGATCGGCCGGTTCGCTTCTGTGTTCACGGGCCTACCGCTGCTTTTGGCCCTCCTGGCGGCCTGCCGTCAGAGTTCGCGCGCCGCGCTCGTCGCGTCGGTGCTGCGTGCCGCTCCGGGGGTGGTGTGTGCACACCTCGCGGTCGCGGTGGGCGCTTCCCTCTTCATGGCCACCCTGCTCGCGCTCAGCTCGCTCTGGGCCTGGGGAGAAGCGGATCGGGGACCGTGGCTGCGGACCTTGCGCCTGGTGTCTGCCCTCTGGGCGCCCGCCTTTGTCCTCTATCCCGGGTTCGCGAGTTGGCTCCCCGGGCTGCGGGGGCTGCCCTGGTGGCTCGTCGCCGCGAGCGTGCTCTCGGCAGTGCTCGCAGCGTACGCGCTGCCGTTCGCAAGGCCGACCCGTCGCGAGGTGACTTTGGCCACCATCGCCGCCGTGGCGCTCTACGTGAATCCGCCGCCTCCGTCCGTCAACCTCGCGGCTGTCGCGCACCGCCCGCTCGGCAAGGACGACGTACTCCTGCTTGGCTTCGATTCCCTGTCCTACTCGGACACCTCTGAGTTGCTGAACGGCTTTACGCCGTCGCGTGGCTCCAAGCTTGTCTACGCGAATGCCTGGACGCCCATCGCCAACACCAGCAACGCCTGGCGCACCATTTTCTCCGGAAAGTATCCCGACGCCGACGCGCTGCTGCCCGGCGCGCGCTGGCCCCGGGACGGTGGCGCTTGGTTGCCGCGGGAACTGGCCGCGCGCCGCTACGTCATCGTGATGATGCAGGACGAACCCGCGACGAACGTCTTCCAGTCCGACGAGTCGGTCTCCGTTCCGCACCTTCAGGGCTGGCGCTCCATCGTGCAGTCCTTCGCCTGGCGCGCCGGCTTTCCGCTCGCAACCGCGCTCGGCCGGCCGTGGCTGGCGTTGTTCGGCGGCCCGGCCGACAACGTCGATCGTTACGCGTACCGACCGGAGTGGTTCCGGCACAGCGCCCTGCTCGAGATGGCCAGGGCGGCGCGAAAAGGCCCGCTGCTCTGGGCCTCGCACTCCTGCTATGTGCACGGCCCGCTGCACCTCTCGTTGAGCGAGGCCCGGCAGCTGCCCTCCTGGTGGAAACGCTCTCCGAAGGCCCTCGAGGGCTCCGGAAATCCGTTCACCGACGCCAGCACCGGCGGAGGCGAGGACGTCGAGCAGGTGCGCGTCGCCTCGATGCGGCGGGAGATCGCGCGTTGGCTGAAGGACCTCGACGACCAGCAAGTCCTCGGGAACGCGCTGGTCTTCGTCCTCTCCGATCATGGCCCGCGTGGTGAGTGGGTCGGGCGCGAGCGCACCGAGCACATCCAACTCGCGCGGTTCAAGCCCGGACCGCGCGTGGACCGGGTTGTGAGCGATCCGGTCTCGCTGGTGGACCTCGCGCCTTCCATCCGCAATCACGTGGGGCTCCCGGTGGACGCCGGGGTGGGCGCGCCTTTGCCTTGCACGAACGGCCTGCCGCGCTCGAGCCGACGGCTCGGTCGGGTGATGGCTCCGACCCTCGACTCCGCCGGCGTTCGGCTCGACCAGGTCACCGCCGCCGAGATCAGCCGTACGCTCACCTACAACCAGGACGGCTCCTACAGCTATGCGTCCAGCTTCGTCCGGCGCGTCGCGGCGGGCACCGCCTCTGACCCGAGCCACATTCTGGAGTTCGTGGAGCACGCTCCGAACTGACTTTGAATCCGGATGGTGCCCTGGCTTGGCTGGGTGCCTTCGGAACCTGTATAACCGCTCCCCTTTAGAGGGGTGACCCGCTCCATGGCAGTCGATCCCAACATTCAGCCAGTAGCGCCTCCCGCTTTCGAGCGCGAAGGCGAGGAGGTCTCGCTCCAGGAGTACCTGGGTACGCTCCTGGCCGCGCGCTGGCTCATCCTCGGCGTCACCGCCGCGGCGCTCATGGCGGGTCTCCTCTTCGTCAAGTTCGCCACCCCGATCTTCGGCTCCGACGTGCTGGTGCAGGTAGAGGAGAAGAAGAGCGCCATCGCCGGGTTGGAGGGGCTCTCCGACATGTTCCCCGGAGAGAGCCCGGCCGACACCGAGATCGAGATCCTCCGCTCGCGAAGCGTCGTGGGCGCTGTGGTGGAGCAGCTCCACCTCGACGTCGAGGCGCGGCCGCGTTACTTGCCGCTCGTCGGGGCGGGGCTGGCGCGCGGATACAACGGGCGGGAGCCGGCCAAGCCGGTCATCGGCCTGGGCCGCTTCGCCTGGGGCGGCGAGCGGATTCACTTGGACCGACTATCGGTCGCCCCGGACCTCGAAGGCGCAAGGCTCACGCTGCTAGCCGGCGCGGCCGGCGCCTTCGACCTCCTCGGCCCGGACGGCGGGCTGATCCTGCGCGGCCAGGTGGGAAAGCCCGCCTTCTCGCTGGTACCTGGTCAGGCGGAGCTGTTCGTCTCCGAGCTGCGCGCCCGCCCCGGTACCGAGTTCCGACTGGTGAAGCGCTCGGCCCAGGAGGTGGTGGCCGGGCTTCAAACAGGCCTCGTCATCACCGAGAAGGGCAAGAAGACCGGCATCATCCAGGTGCAGCTCGCGGGGCCCGATGCGTCGCAGCTCGTGAAGACCCTCGATGCCCTCGCCGATGCCTATGTGCGCCAGAACGTGGAGCGCAAGTCGGCCGAGGCCGAAAAGACCCTGGCGTTCATCGAAGGGCAGCTGCCGCAGGTGCAGGCCCGGCTGGAGCGGGCCGAGCAGGCTCTCGAGACCTACAAGTCGAAGCACCAGACGCTCGATCTCGGTCTCGAAGCCAAGGCGGTTCTGGACGAGGAGGTCGCGCTCGAGAAGTCCATTTCCGAGCTGCAGGTCCAGAGCGCGGAGATGGAGCAGCGCTTCGCCGAGGGGCACCCGGCCGTCGGCGCCATGAGGAAGAAGCTGCAAGAGCTGGAGTCCCAGAAGGCGGCTCTGGACGCCCGCTTCAAGGGCATGCCCGACACCGAGCTCGAATCGGTGCGGCTCATGCGCGACGCCAAGGTGGCCCAGGAGCTCTACGTCCTGCTCCTCAACAAGGCGCAGGAGTACCGGGTGGCAAAGAACGGCACCGTCGGGAACGTACGCGTTCTCGACCGGGCCATCCTTCCCCTTGCACCGGTCTCGCCCGAGCCGGGAAAGACGCTCGGGCTGTCGCTCGTCGCCGGTCTGGCGCTCGGCGTCGCCGCCGCCTTCGTCCAGCGCGCCTTCCACCACGGCGTGGAGGACCCCGAGCTGCTCGAGGCCGCCACCGGCCTGTCCGTCTTCGCCAGCATCCCGCACAGCCCCGTGCAGGAGCAGATGGTCCGCGCCGGAAACCGCGGCGAGCCGCTCGACGTGCTCGCCCACCGCGATCCGGGCGACCTCGCCGTGGAGAGCCTGCGCAGCCTGCGCACCGCGGTGCAGTTCGCGCTGATGGATGCGCCCGCCAGGGTCATCGCCCTGGGCGGTCCCGGCCCCGGCATCGGCAAGACCTTCGTCGCCGGCAACCTGGCCCACGTCCTCGCCGAGGCGGGCGACCGGGTGCTGCTGGTGGACGCCGACCTGCGCAACGGCAGCCTGCACCGCGTCCACAACGTCGAGCGCGGCCCCGGGCTCTCCGAGGTCATCGCCGGCACGGCGAAGCTCGAGGACGTGGTCCATCGCGAGGTGGCGCCCCGGGTGGACCTGCTCACCCAGGGGGCCATCCCGCCCAACGCCTCGGCGCTGCTGGTGAGCCCGCGCTTCAAGGATCTGCTGGCCCGGCTCTCCAAGGAGTACGACGCGGTGGTGCTCGACACCCCGCCCATCCTGGCCGTCACCGACGCCGCCATCGTGGGCCGGCTCGCCGCGGTGACGCTCCTCGTGCTCCGCGCCGGAGAGCACCCCATGCGCGAGGTCACCGCCGCCATCAAGCGCTTCGTGCAGGGCGGCGTGCAGCCCACCGGCCTGGTGTTCAACGACGTGGTCCGGCTCGGCAAGGGGTACGGCTACGGGTACGGGTACCACTACCAGTACGAGTACAAGAAGAAGGCCGGGTAGAGGTGATCGGCGCGGTCGGGCTTCTCTCTCTCCTCCTGGCCGCCCCTCCCCAGCCCTCCCCACGCGGTGGGGAGGGAGCAGATCCCTCCCTCGGCGGCTACAGCGGCCTCCTCGACGTCCCCGGCGCCTGGGTCTACGCGCCCGGCGAGGCCACCTTCCTCTACACCAACGAGGAAGACCCGCGCTTCCGCGTCCTCGACCCCACCACCCGCGAGGCCTGGCCCTTCCACACCTTCACCCTCGCCGGCGGCTTCCTGCCGTACACCGAGGGCCACTTCCGCGTCACCGACGTCTCGCCCTTCGGCGGCACGGCGATGGGGATTCGCGACATCTCCTTCGGCGGCAAGCTGCAGCTCCCGCTCGACCTCCTCTGGCGCGACATTCCCTTCGCGGTGGCGGTGGGCAGCACCGACGAGGGCGGCGCGTCGCCCCACTTCCGCAGCCGCTACGCGGTGGCGAGCGGCCGCTGGTGGCGCCTCGACGGCACGGTGGGGTGGGGGAGCGGGCCGGATCGCCTGAACGGCGTCTTCGGTGGCCTGCAGGCGAAGGTGTTCGACTGGGCCGGCCTCATCGCCGACTACGACGCCCGGGACTGGAACGCGGGGGTGCGGCTGGCGGTGCCGGTGGACGTGGCCGGCGTGCCGGTGAGCGTCGGGCTCATCGCCAAGACCACGCTCACCCGCGACTTCGGCCGCCCGGCGTGGGCGGGGAGCGTGAGCGTGCCGCTGGGGGGAGGGAAGAGGTATGCGGCGGAGGGGGGGGGCCAGCAGCCCCCCTCTGTTCCCTCTCCCGCGGAGCGGGGGAGGGCCAGGGAGGGGGTGAGCCCTGAAGTCAGGGAGGGGGTGGACCACGAGGCTCCTGCAGGCCGCCCCTCCCCAGCCCTCCCCACCGCGGTGGGGAGGGAGAGGCCTGAAGGTAGGGAGGGGGTGAGCCACGTGGCCAGGGAGGGGGTGCGCCCCGAAGCCCCCCTCGAGTCCCACCTCACCTCCCTCGGCTTCCAATCCGTCCACGTCGGCGCCCGCGGCACCACCCTCGTGGTGCACTACGAGAACAACGTCTACAACCACGCCGAGGCCGACGGCCTGGGGGTGGTCCTCGCCGCCATCCGCGCCGCCCACCTCACCGGCTTCGACCGCTACGCCATCACCCTCCACCGCAACGGCCTCGCTCAGGCGGAGCTCTCCGGGCCGATGCGCGCCGGCCGCCCCGACGCCGCGGCCATGGACTTCCGCTGGCGCCCGCCGCAGGGCCAGGTGGACTGGGTCTCCCCCTCGCCCCGGAGCTCCAGCGCCGGCACGCTGCAGCTCACCCTCGCCCCCGGGCTCCAGGACTGGATCGCCACCGAGGCGGGGCTCTTCCAGTACGTCGTCTCGCTGCGCCCCGAGGGCACGGTGAACCTCTGGCCCGGCGCCAGCGTCAACGCCCGCTGGGACATCCCGGTGCTCTGGTCCGGCGCCCTCGATGACGGCGGCCCGCTCCGCTACCAGCGCGGCTCGCCGCGGCTCGAGACCGCGCTCCTCCAGCAGGTGGTCCCGCTCGCCCCCGGCCTCTCCGCGCTCCTCGCCGCCGGCGCCTACCTCACCGACGGCCGGGGCGCGCTCGGCGAGCTGGCCTGGACGCCGGGGCAGGGGGCCCTCGCCCTGGGCGTCCGCGCCGCCTGGATGGAGGAGGCGGGCGGGGGCGAGCACCGCAGCCTCACCGCCACCGCCCGCTACGACTTCGCCCCGCTCGACCTGCAGGCGCGGGTGGAGGCGGGGCGCTTCTACTTCGGCGACGAGGGGGCGCGGGTGGAGCTCTCCCGCTTCTTCGGCGACACCTCGGTCGGCATGTTCTACTCCCACACCGACCACCAGCTCCTCGGCATCGCCCTCTCCCTCCCGCTCACGCCGCGCCGCGACATGCGGCCCGACCTGATCCAGGTGCGCGGGGCGCGCCGCTGGACGCAGGAGGTCTTCACGCGGGTGGGCGAGACCCGGAACGTGGTGGCCTTCGGCGGCGCCGCCTCGCCCGTCTCCCCGTGGGACCTCGACGGCACCTGGCTCGACGCCGGCCGGCTCGACGGCGACACCCTCCGCAAGACCCTGCCGGACGAGGCCTGGGCCGACGAGCAGGCGGCCGAGTAGCCGAGCCTTCTCTTGCCGGGTCGGCTTCAAGGTGCTAGCTGGTAAAGACTCCACTTTTTGCCGTCAGGGGGCAGGAATGAGCCGCACGCAGCGTACGAGCATCACCTGGGCGCTGGCGCTGGCGCTCTCCGCGGTGCAGGGGCTCGCCTGCGGCTCCGGGCCCAAGAAGAGCGGCGTCGCCCCGGTGTCCCTCATCGCCGTCCCGCGGGTGGTCTCGGGCGTGTTCCTCGACGCCGCCACCCAGCGCCCCATCGCCGGCAAGCTCGAGGTGACGGTGCTCGACCCGAGCGGCGCCCTCGCCGCCGTGGCGGTGGACCAGGTCGGCAACCCCATGTCGCACTTCACCGTGCAGGACGGGGTCGCCACCTTCCGCATCTCGCCCGCCGTCCAGCTCCCGCAGAGCGTCACCGTCATCGGCAAGGTGGCCGGGTACGACAGCGGCAGCGCCGCCGTGTCGGTCACCAGCGAGGCCGGGGCGCGCTTCAAGGTCTCGCTCGTCAACCTGGCGGCGCCGCCGGCCGGCGTGAGCGCGGTCGGGGTCCCCATTGGCGACGCCACCACCGCCGGCGTCCTCACCGCCGGCGCCACCGTCACCACGCCGGTCGAGCCGCACACCGGCGGCGAGGTGCAGATCGCCATCCCGCCCGGCACCACGCTCACCACCAGCGCCGGCGTGCCGCTCAGCGGCGCCCTCATGGCCGGCGTGACCTTCTTCGACAACCGCGACGCGTCGTCGCTCGCGGCCTACCCGGGCGGCTTCGGCTCGGCGCCGCCGCTGTCTCTCGGCGGGCCCCCGGGGGTGTTCCTCTCCGGCGGCTTCGGCGCCGTGGAGATCAGCGACCTCTCCGGTCACGTCGCCGGCCGCTACTCCGCGCCCATCACGGTCAACCTCACCGTGCCGTTCACCACCGTGAACCCGGTCACCGGCAAGCCGGTCCAGCCCGGCGACGTGATCCCGCTCTGGACCTTCGACGACGCCACCGGGCTCTGGTCGAGCGCCGGCAACGTGACGCTCGGCCCCGGCACGCTCGGGACCAACTACGTCGCCACCGCCCAGATCACCCAGGGCAACTACTTCAACGTCGACTGGGACGTGGCGCGCTGCACCAGCCCGGCCGTCATCTCGGTGACGGGCTCGTTCGCGCAGCCGCTCACCATCGACGTGCAGTCCACCGGCAACGGGTACTTCGAGACCGCCGACCTCTACTCCGGCACCAGCACCTTCGCCGTCTCCGACGCGCCCGCCAACGTGCCCGCCATCGTGACCGCCTGGTACGGCGGCCAGCAGGTGGGCAGCCTGAGCGTCTCCAACCTCTGCGGCGGCGCCTTCGTGCTCCCGGTCAGCCTGCCCACCTTCCAGATGTCGAACCTCGAGGTCACCGCCTACGAGGTCTGCGTCGAGGACCCCAGCCAGCAGGCGCCGCTCCCCTCCGCCACCGCGCTGGTCGCCCCGGCCGCCGGCGGCACGCCGCTCCTGCAGACCACCGACGCCGCCGGCGCCACCCGCTTCACCCAGCTCCTCGCCGGCACCCCCTACACCGTGAGCGTGACCTCGCTGCTCGCCAACGCCGACCTGAGCGAGACCACCGTGGTCCAGGCGCTCACGCCCGTCGCCGGAGACAACGCCGTCACCGTGAAGGTGCCGGTCACCTGCACGCCGTACACGGTCACCGGCACCGGCGGGGCCGGGTTCTAGGGGCGACACCTCCCGCGGAGCCGGGGCGTCACCCTCTTCCCCTCTCCCGCGGAGCGGAGGCGTCACCTCTTTTCCCTCTCCCGCAAAGCGGGGGAGGGTCAGGGAGGGGGTGAGCCATGAGGCTCCCTCTTCCCCTCTCCCGCGGAGCGGGGGAGGGTCAGGGAGGGGGTGAGACGCGAGGGCGTTCAGGGAGGCCCCAGCCCTACTGCCACGGCCGGATGCTCACGAACAGCGCCGCGCCGTTCTTCTCCGGCGCGACCTGATACACGATCCGCTGCTCCTTGGAGATCTTGAGCCGCGACGAGATCTGGTGGCTCGGCACGCGGAGCTGCAAGGTGACGCTGTCCTTCTTCGCCTCGAGCACGGTCAGCTCGAGCGGGTTGCCGTTGGGCAAGGTGAAGGTGGCCGTCTTGCCGGGCTCGAGCTGCCGGTGGTCGTCCTGCACCTGCCGCCAGCGCCGGTAGGCCAGGAGCGAGAGCTGCGACTGCAGGTCGCTCACCGCCGGGTCCATCTGCGCCGGGCCCTGGCGCGACCCCTCCAGCACCCGCACGCGCACCGGCACGCCGTCGGCGAGCGCCGCGCCGGGCGAGGCGAGCAGGGTGCCGCAGAGGACGGCCAGCGCGAACCGGTTCATGAGTGCGCAAGCTACAATGCGCCCGGCGGCGCGCCAATCTCGAAAGGGCCGCGCTGCCGCGGCCGCGTACGGTAGGTTCGCGTTCACGTCGGCTCGCCATCGCCGATGAGGATCACCGGCCCGTCATTGGTGCGCAGCACGGTGGCGCTGCGACCCTCGGTCACCACGTCGAGGTCGTCGTCCGGCGCGCCGCCCTGGAGCGACAGGTAGAGGACCAGCGCCGCCACCGCCACCGGCGCCAGCGCGGTGCCGATGGCGAGCGCCCGGTGGGCGCGGAACCAGGCGCCGAGGCGGGAAAGTACCCCCTCCCTGACCCGTGGCATCTCCCTCCCCGTCGTACGGGGAGGGCTGGGGAGGGGCTGCCCCGCCGCACCCTGCTGCCCCCCCAACCTCCCCATCACCCCATCCGCGAACCCGCCGAAGTCCCGCCCCGCCGCCGCTCGCGTGAGGCCGAACCCCACCAGCCCCTCCACCGCCCGCAGGTCCAGCCGGATGGCCCGGCACTCCCCGCAGCCGGCGAGGTGCCGCTCCAGCTCGCCCCGCTCGGCCTCGGCCAGCTCTCCGTCCCGCGCCGTCAGCATCGGCGCGTAGCGCGTGCACTCCTTCACGCCCCACCTCCTTCCGGCGTGAGCCCCGCGTAGTCGGCCAGCAACGCCTGCATCTTCTTCCGCGCGTGGAACAGCCGGCTCATCACCGTGCCCTTGTGGATCCCGAGCCGCTCGGCCAGCTCCTCGTACGAGAGCCCCTCCACCTCGCGCAGCACGAGGATGGTGCGGTGCTTCTCCGGCAGCTGCGCCAGCGCCCGCTCCATGTTCTCCGCCAGCTCGCGCCGGAGGACGTTCGCCTGCGGGTCGTTGCCGAGCGCGGTGGCCAGGATCCCCTCGCCCCCCTCGGCCAGGGTCTCGTCGCGGACCTCGTCCAGCTCCTCCCGGGCCGCGGTCCGCTCGCGGCGAACCGCGTCGATGCCGAGGTGGGTGGCGATGCGGAGCACCCAGGTGGAGAAGGTGGACTCGCCCTTGAACTCGGCCAGGTGCCGGTGCACCCGCACGAACGCCTCCTGGGCGACGTCCCAGGCCAGATCCGGGTCTTTCACGATGCCGAGCGCCACGGCGTACACCCTTCTCTGGTGCCGGACGACGAGCTCACGAAACGCCTCCCTGTCCCCGGCTCGGGCGCGTTCAACCAGGGCGTCGTCGTCGGCTTCCATGCGGGGGACGGTCGGTGTGGCGGGGAAATTCACCGCAGCGAGGAAAAGTACCACAGCGCCTTCTGGGGAGGGGGACGGCGGCCCCGGGAGCACTCCTCGTCTCACCCCCTCCCTGGCCCTCCCCCGCTCCGCGGGAGAGGGAAAGAGGCACCCGCCGTCGCCTCTTCCCCTCCCCACCGCGTGGGGAGGGTCAGGGAGGGGCCGGCCTCGGGGCGACCAGCTCCGTTCCTCGACCCCGCCACCACCTCTTTCTCTCCCCACCGCGAATGGAAAGAGGCAACCCAGAGGATCGACCCCGCCGTCACCTCTTTCCCTCCCCACCGCGTGGGGAGGGTCAGGGAGGGGCGGCCCCGCCGCGCGCCGCCGCCGTTCCCCCGGCCCTCGCCGCCCCGCCGCGCTACTATCAGGTGTTCCCCATGCCCGGCAGCTACCCCCAGATCGCCCGAGTCCTCGACGGGGCTCGCCGGCGCGAGGCGTGGATCATCCTCGCCACCGCCGCCGGGTGGGGGCTGGCCGGCGCGCTCCTCGCCCTGCTGCTCGGCGCCCTCTCGCTCGCCGCCTGGCCGGGCCGCGGCGCCGGGCTGCGGCTCGCCACCCTGGGCGCGGTCGCCGTGGCCCTCGCCTGCGCCGGGCTCTGGGCGGTCGTGGCCCTGCTGCGGCGGGCCTCTTCGCCGGAGTCGGTGGCGCGCACCGTCGCCGCCGAGGAGCCCTCGCTCCGCTCCGACCTCGTCTCCGCGGTGGAGCTGCAGCGCGAGCGCGAGGCCATCGCCGGCGACGGCCGCTACTCGGTGGCGCTCCTCGACGCGCACCTCGACGACACCGCGCGCAGGGTCGAGGCGGTGCGGCTCTCCGAGGCCATCCCGTCGCTTCCGGCGCGCCGCGCGGCCCGGGCGCTCGCCGCCGTGGCGGCGGTCCACCTGCTCGGCCTCGCCCTCGGGTGGCGGCCGCTCGCGCGGGGCTGGTCGCTCCTCACCGCCCGCGCCGCCGAGATCGCCGCCCGCGCCGACCCCATCACCGGCGACGTCGAGCTGTCGTTCCGCTACCCCGCCTACATGAGCCGCCCGCCGCGCACGCTCTCCGGCACCGGCGGCGAGATCGGCGCGCCCCGCGGCACCGAGGTGACCCTGCGCACCCGCGCCGACCGCGACGTGGGCGAGGCGGAGCTGGTGATCGAGGAGAGCGGGGTCGCCCCCATGGCAGCCCCTGGCTCACCTCCTTCCCTCTCCCGCGCAGCGGGGGAGGGCCAGGGAGGGGGTAATCCTGGGTCACCGTCCGCCAACCTCCGTTCCCTCTCCCGCGCAGCGGGGGAGGGTCAGGGAGGGGGCAGCCGCACCCGCACCATCCCCCTCACCGTCGCCAACCGCCGCGACCTCGCCGGCTCCTTCCTGGTGGACGCCCCCGGCGCCTACCACTTCCGCTTCCGGAAGGGCCGCCGCGTCCTCGCCGAGGGGCCGCCCATCCCCATCACCGTCGAGCCCGACGCCTTCCCCGAGGTGCGCATCACCGCGCCGGTGCAGGAGCTGGAGGTCCGCTCCACCGACCCGGTGCGCGTGGACTGGTCGGCCTCCGACGACTACGGCCTCTCCGACCTGGTGCTCGTGACCAAGCTCCCCGCCGGCGACGAGGAGCGCAAGCCGCTGCGCCAGTTCAGCGAGACCCGCCGCGAGGGCGGCTCCTTCCTGCTCGACCTCGCCGCCTACCGGCTCGGCGAGGGCGAGAAGCTCCTCTACTGGCTCGAGGTGCGCGACAACGACGCCGTCTCCGGCCCCAAGCGCGCCGCCTCCGCCACCCACGCGGTGAAGCTCTACAGCGAGGCCGAGCACCACCGCGCGCTCCTCGAGCAGGCCCGCGCGCTCTGGGAGCAGCTCGTGGGGCTCCTCGGCGACCGGCTCGCCTTCCGCGGCGACGAGCGCCGCCCCTACGACTCCTCCCGCGTCGCCCAGGCGCTCGCCCTCGACGAGCGCGCGCGCAAGCTGCACCAGGACCTGCGCGAGGCCGCCGCCGCCATGCGCAAGGAGCCGTCGGCGCCCCGCGAGCTGCCGGCCGCCCTCGCCAACGTGGCCTCCGGCCTGCGCGGCGCCGAGCAGCAGCTCACCGCCATCCACCAGACCGTCGCGCGCATGCTCCAGTTCGCGCCCTTCCCCGAGGAGCCGCTCTTCCGCCGCGCCGACAGCCTCGACGACGCCATGGACCGGGAGCTGGAGAAGGACGTCCTCTACCTCGAGCAGCTCCTCGACCGGCGCCGCGCCGAGGACCTGCTCCACATGGCCCGCGACCTCGCCGCCCGCCGCCGCGACCTGGCCGCCCTGCTCGAGCAGTACCGCAAGAGCCCGAGCGAGCAGGGCAAGAAGGAGCTGCTCGCCGAGATCGGCCGCATGAAGCGCCGCATGGAGGAGATGGCGCGGCGGATGGCGGAGCTCGCCAAGGGGATCAACGACGAGCACATGAACGCCGAGGCGCTGGCCGAGCTCTCGAAGCAGCGCGACCTCGCCGGCGGCATGGACCAGGTGGAGAAGCTCCTCGCCCAGGGCGACGTGGAGGGGGCGATGAAGGCCCTCGACGCCATGGGGAGCGGCATGCAGGAGATGCTCGCCGGGCTGGAGCGCACCGCCGGGGAGCCGGGGCGCAAGAACGCCGGGCTCATGAAGGACATGCTCGCCTTCAAGAAGGACCTGGAGGAGGTGCGGGCCGAGCAGGGGAGGGTGGCCGACGAGACCGGGGCGGTGCGGCAGCAGTACCGCAAGAAGGTGGCCGAGAAGCTGGCCGGCCTGACGGAGCAGACCCGCAAGCTGCGGCAGCTCGCCGAGGAGGCCCGCCGCGAGGTGGAGGCGGCGCGCCAGGCGGCGCCGCGCCGGCCGGACGAGGACGCGGCCCAGGCGCGCGACC
>JAJXVM010000073.1 GCA_021782135.1 Myxococcales bacterium
CGCGCGCGGCGAACGGCAGCCCCCGCCGCGCCGCCGCGGCGCGCGCCTCGGCCTCGGCGGCGGCCGGAGGCTCCTGCGAGGTGGTGACGGCGACCCGCACGCGGAGCGGAATCCTACCCTTGACGGCCGGCCGCGAAAAGTTATTGAATTCTTTCATGGCGCCCAGCAGGAAGCCCGCCGGCCGCGCGGCCAAGGTCCGCAGCTTCTCCGCCACCGACGAGGACGTGGCGATGCTGGAGGCCGTGGCCGGGTACCACGGCTTCACCCGCTCGGCCACCCTGTTCTGGCTGGTCCGCCGGGAGTTCTGGCGCCTCTTCCCCGCCGGCACCGCCGGCATCCGCCCCGCCCAGGGCGCCCGGGTGAAATCATGAGCCTCCCCGCCTTCCCCATCCACGATCCGGTGGCGAGCCCCGTCGCCGGCAGCGACCTCTCGGCCGATCAGATCGGCGAGCTCGAGGCCGAGATCCGCGCCCTCGCCCGCGAGCAGGACGCGATCATCCTGGCGCACAACTACCAGGTCCCGGAGGTGCAGCGGGTGGCCGACTTCGTCGGCGACTCGCTCCAGCTCGCCATCCAGGCCCAGCAGGCGCCGCAGTCCACCATCGTCTTCTGCGGCGTGCACTTCATGGCCGAGTCGGCCAAGGTGCTGAACCCCTCGAAGCGGGTGCTGCTGCCGAACCTCTCCGCCGGCTGCTCGCTCGCCGACTCGATCACCGCCGAGTCGCTGGAGGACTGGAAGGCCCGCTACCCCGGCCACGCCGTGGTCACCTACGTGAACTCCACCGCCGAGGTGAAGGCGCTCTCGGACGTCTGCTGCACCAGCGCCAACGCCGCCAGCGTGGTGCGCTCCCTCCCGGAGCGGAAGATCCTCTTCACCCCCGACCGGAACCTCGGCAACTGGGTGAAGCAGAAGGTCCCGGAGAAGGAGGTGGTGGTCTACGACGGCTGCTGCCCGGTCCACGACGTCCTCCGCGGCGCGAGCGTCTGCGGCGTGAAGCGCCAGAAGCCGGACGCGGTGGTCATCGCCCACCCCGAGTGCCGCGAGGACGTGGTGAAGCTCGCCGACGAGGTCTGCTCCACCACCGCCATGCTCTCCGCGGTGGAGCGCCACCCGCAGGCCCGCACCTTCATCGTCGCCACCGAGCACGGCATCCTGCACCAGCTCAAGCAGCGCTACCCCGACAAGGAGTTCGTGGTCGCCGACGGCTGCATCGGCTGCCGCATGCACTGCCCCTACATGAAGATGGTGGACCTGGAGATGGTCCGGGACGCCCTGCGCCGCGGGAAGCACGAGATCACGGTGCCGGCCGACGTGGCCGAGGGGGCGCGGCGGGCGCTGGAGAGGATGATCGCGGTCCCGCGGGACGCGTAGCTCTCGTCGTCACGCGGCGAGCTCCGTCCCTCTCCAGCGAAGCTGGGGAGGGTCAGGGAGGGGGACCAGGCGTGACTCGAGGCCGCCCCTCCCCAGCCGTCCCCGTGCGACGGGGAGGGAGTGCACCGTGAACGCGGCGGAGGGAGTGCTCCGAGAGGCGCGCCGAAAAGGAAACGGCCGCGCCCCCGGGGAGGCGCGGCCGTCGGTGCTTCGGGAGCGAGCCGCGGCTACTTGCCGGCCGGGACCTTCCCCTCCACGCCCTTCACGTAGAAGTTGACCGCGCCCTTCCAGGCGTCGTCGGCCACCACGCCCTTCGCCAGCACCTCCTTGCCGGTGTTGTCGACGATGGGGCCGGTGAAGACCGCCAGCGTGCCGGCCTTGAGCCCCTGGCGCGCCGCGTCCACCTTCTTCCGGGCCTCGGCCGGCGCGAAGCTCGCCACCTTCACGAGGTCCACCGCGCCCTCCTTCACGCCCCACTTCGTCACCTCGGGCTTCCAGGTGCCGTTCAGGACGTCGTTGAAGGACTTCACGTAGTAGCCGCTCCAGTCGAGGGCGCAGGAGCCGAGGTGGGCCTTGGGGGCCACCGCGCTCATGTCGCTGTCCCAGCCGAAGGCGTACTTGCCGGCGCGCTCGGCGGCCTGGAGCACCGCCGAGGAGTCGGTGTTCTGCAGCAGCACGTCGGCGCCCTGGTCGAGCAGCGACTGGGCCGCCTCGGTCTCCCGCGGCGGGTCGAACCAGGCGCTCACCCAGACCACCTTGGTGGTGATCTTCGGGTTGACGCTCTGGGCGCCGAGCGTGAAGGCGTTGATGTTGCGGAGCACCTCCGGGATGGGGAACGAGCCGACGAACCCGAGCACGTTCGACTTCGTCATCTGGCCCGCGAGGATGCCGGCGAGGTAGGCGCCCTCGTAGAACTTGGCCTCGTAGACGCGGAGGTTGTCGGCGGTCCTGTAGCCGGTGGCGTGCTCGAACTTCACGTCCGGGTTGTCCTTCGCCACCTTGGTGACCGCGTCCATGAAGCCGAACGAGGTGGCGAAGATGAGCTTGTTGCCCTGGGCGACCAGGTCGCGCAGGACGCGCTCGGCGTCGGGCCCCTCCGGCACCTTCTCGACGAAGGTGGTGACCACCTTGCCGCCCATCTTCGCCTCGGCCTCCCGGCGCCCCTTGTCGTGGGCGAAGGTCCAGCCGGCGTCGCCGACCGGCCCGACGTAGATGAAGCCGGCCTTGAGCGGCTCGCCCGTCTTGGCGGGCGCCGGGGCGGCGGCGTGCGGCTCGGCGGCGGGGGGCGCCTCCTTCTTGCTGCAGCCGGCGAGGGTCGCGGCCGCGAGGAGCGCGGCGAGCGCGGCGTGCTTGGACGGGGACAGGTTCATGTGCGGAGGTCTTCCTCTCGTGGTTGCGGGTGGGAGCTGCGGGGCTTCAGGCGCCCGGGGTGAACGGCTTGCCCAGCGAGGCGGGCATGTTGAGCCGGATCCAGAGCGGGTTGCGGGAGATGAGGACCAGCACCCCCACCGTCGAGAGGTAGGGGAGCATGGCCATGAACTGGGGCGGGACCTGCACGCCGCTGGCCTGCAGGTGGAGCTGCAGCATGGTGACGCCGCCGAACAGGTAGGCGCCGAGCAGGATGCGCGCCGGCCGCCAGGTGGCGAACACGGTCAGCGCGAGCGCGATCCAGCCGCGCCCGGAGACCATCCCCTCCACCCAGAGCGGCGTGTAGACCACCGAGAGGTAGGCGCCGGCCACCCCGCAGAGCGCCCCGCCCGCGACCACCGCCGCCAGGCGGATGCGCCGCACCGGGTAGCCGAGCGCGTGCGCCGACGCGGGAGACTCGCCCACGGCGCGCACCACCAGCCCGAGGCGGGTCCGGTGGAGGGCGAAGCCGAGCAGGGCCGCGAGCGCGATGGTGAGGTAGACCATCGGGTGCTGCCGGAAGAGCGCCGGGCCGACGAAGGGCAGGTCGCGGAGCCACGGGATCCCGTGATGCCCGCCGGTGGTGAGCCGCCGGCCCACGAAGGGGATGCCCGCGAACGCCGACAGGCCGGTCCCGAAGATGCTCACCGCCAGGCCGGTCGCGTACTGGTTGGTGTTGAGCCAGATCACCAGCCACCCGAGCACGAGCGAGAGCAGCCCCCCCGCGAGCGCGCCGGCGCCGAAGGCGAGCCACTCGCTGTGGGTGGCGACCGCGGTGGCGAAGCCGCTCACCGCCGCGACCAGCATGATGCCCTCCGCGCCGAGGTTCACCACCCCGACCCGCTCGTTCACGAGCAGGCCCAGGCCGGCGATGGCGAGGGGGGTGCCGGCCGAGAGGGTGGCGGCGACGAGCAGGTCGAGGCCGCTCACGGGGCGCTCCTCCAGCGCAGGCGGTGCTGCACGAGCACGTCGCAGCCGAGCAGCGACAGCAGCAGCACCCCCTGGAAGACGCCCGCCAGCGCCGAGGGGAGCCCCACCCGCGTCTGGGCCAGCTCGCCGCCGATGAGGAACGCCGAGAGGAGCAGGCTGGAGAGGATGCAGCCGAGCGGGTGGAGCCGGCCGACGAAGGCCACGATGATCGCGGTGAAGCCGTAACCCATGGAGACGTGCGGGGTGAGCTGACCCATCGGCCCCGCCACCTCGACCGCCCCGGCCACCCCGGCCAGCGCGCCGGAGACGAGCAGGGTGGTCCAGATGGCCGCCCGCGAGGAGAACCCCGCGTAGCGGGCCGCCAGCGGCGCCGGGCCGCCCACCTGGAGCTGCATGCCGCGGTAGGTGCGGGACATGAAGAGCCACATCGCCACCGCCGCGACCAGCGCCAGGGGGAAGCCGGCGTTGATCCGCATGCCGCGGAAGAGGCGCGGCACCTCGGTGACCGAGGCGAACTGGACGGTCTGGGGGAAGTTGAAGCCGTTCGGATCCTTCCAGGGGCCGAAGACCAGCCAGGAGAGGAACAGGTTCGCCACGTAGACCAGCATCAGGCTCACCAGGATCTCGTTGGCGTGGAAGCGGTCGCGCAGGAGCGCCACCACCGCCGCCCAGGCGGCGCCGCCGGCGGCCCCGGCGACGAGCAGCAGCGGCAGGAAGAGCGGACCGCTCATCGGCACGCCGGCGGTGGTGATCCAGAGCGCCAGCCCGCCGCCGGCGATGGCGCCGAAGAGGAACTGCCCCTCCGCCCCGATGTTCCAGACGTTGGAGCGGAAGCAGAGCGCGAGCCCGAGCGAGCAGAGGATGAGCGGGGTGGCCTTGAGCCCCAGCTCCGCCAGCGCCCTCGCGCCGTGGAAGGGCTCGAGCAGGAACACCGCCAGCGCCCGCCCCGGATCCTTGCCGAGGGCGAAGAAGATGGCCGCGCCGATGGCCACGGTGAGGGCGAGCGCGAGCACGGGCGAGAGCAGCCCCATGAGCCGGGAGGGGCTCTGCCGCGCCTCGAGGTGGATCACCGGGCCTCCGCCGCGCGGGCCGCTTCCGCGCCCGGCCAGAGCCCGCTCATCCACTCGCCGATGAGCTCCACGGTGGCGTCCTCGGTGCGCAGGGACGGGGAGAGCCGGCCCCGGGCGATGACGTGAAGCCGATCCGACATGGCGAACAGCTCGTCGAGCTCCTCCGAGACCACCAGCACCGCGCACCCCTTGTCGCGCAGGCCGATGAGCTCGCCGCGGATCTGCGCGGCCGCCCCCACGTCCACGCCCCAGGTCGGCTGGGCCACGATGAGCGCCTTGGGGAGCGCGTCGAGCTCGCGCCCCACGATGTACTTCTGGAGGTTTCCGCCCGAGAGGCTGCGGGCCACCGCGCCCGGCCCGGCCGCCTTCACCCGGTACCGGTCGAGGATCCCCGCCGCCTGGGCGCGCAGGGCCCGCCGGTCGATCCAGCCGAGCCGCCGGAGCGCCTCGTGCCGGGTGAGGAGCAGGTTGGCCGCGAGCGACAGGCCCGGAACCGCCCCGCGCCCGAGCCGCTCCTCGGGGACGAAGTGCAGCCCGAGCCGCCGCCGGTGCCCGGCGCCCATGTGGCCGATGGGGTTCCCGAAGAGCTGGACCGCGCCGGCCTCGGCGCGCGGGTCCTCGCCCGAGAGCGCGGCCAGCAGCTCCTGCTGCCCGTTCCCCGAGACGCCGGCGATGCCCACGATCTCGCCGCCGCGGACGTCGAGCGAGACGCGCGACAGGTTCACCCCGAAGCGGTCGCTCCGGGGCAGCGAGAGGTCCCGCACCCGCAGCGCCAGCTCGCCCACCACCGGCGCGCGCCGGTGCAGCTTGGGCGGCTCGGCCCCGATCATGAGGCGCGAGAGGCTGGCGGTGGTCTCGCGGGAAGGGTCGCAGCTCCCGGCCACCTTGCCGCCCCGCAGCACCGTGCACTGGTGGCAGAGGGCGCGGATCTCGTCCAGCTTGTGGCTGATGTAGAGGATCGAGCAGCCGGTGGCGGCGAGCCTGCGCAGGGTGACGAAGAGCTTCTCGACCGCCTGCGGGGTGAGCACCGAGGTGGGCTCGTCGAGGATGAGGAGCTTCGGATCGGTGAGCAGCGCCCGGACGATCTCCACCCGCTGCCGCTCGCCCACCGACAGGGTGTGCACCGGCCGCTCCGGCTCGAGCTCGAGCCCGTAGTCCTCCGCCTTGCGGCGGATGCCGGCCTTGACGTCCGCGAGCCGGGTGCGCCGGTCGAGCCCCAGCCAGACGTTCTCCGCCACCGTGAGGGTGTCGAAGAGCGAGAAGTGCTGGAAGACCATGGAGACGCCGAGCGCGCGCGCCTCGTGCGGGCTGCGCACCTGCGCCGGCGCGCCGTTCCAGCGGATCTCCCCGGCGTCCGGGCGGAGGGCGCCGTAGATGATCTTCATCAGCGTCGACTTGCCGGCGCCGTTCTCGCCCAGGATCGAGTGGATCTCGCCCGGGAGCACCGTGAGATCGACGCCCTCGTTGGCCACCACCGGCCCGAAGCGCTTGGTGATCCCGGCGAGCTCTAGGCGCGGCGCGCTCAGGGGGCGTCGCTCCCGTGCTTGATGGGCGAGACGAACCGGTAGTCGATGTCCCAGGGGAAGTAGATCCACTTCTCCTGCTTGAACTCCTTCACGAAGGTGTCCACCAGCGGCCGCCCCTGCGGCTTGGCGTACAGGCAGGCGAAGTGGGCCTTCGGGAGCCGCTCGCGGACGGCGCGCGCCGTGCGGCCGGTGTCCACGAGGTCGTCCACGAGCAGCCAGCCCGCGCCGTCCCCCTCGACCATCTTGAGCCACTGCAGCTCGCCCTGGTGCTGCTGGGCCCCGCCCGCCTTGGCGGCGCCGTAGCTCACCACGCAGATGGTGTCGACGAGCCGGATCTCGAGCTCGCGGGCGATGAGCGCCGCCGGGACGAGCCCGCCCCGGGCGATGGCCAGGATCCCCTTCCACTCGCCGAGCCCGTGCAGGACGCGCGAGAGGTAGCGCGCGTCGCGGTGCAGCTCCGGCCAGGAGATGACGATCTCGTCCCGGTACGGGTGGAGCTCCTCGGAACGGGCCGCCGCGCCCGGACGGTCGGGCGGAGCGCTGGGGTCGGTCGCCATGGAAGGTCGTTCTCCGTGCGGCCCATCGGGGGGCCAAACGGCGCGGCAGTATGCCACAAGGGACCCGCCCCGTCAGGGGCGAGAGGCACCGTCGCGCCTGGACTCCTGAACCTCCGAGAAAGTGCCTGTATTTCGCTACTTCGACCCCTTCAGCTCGCTCACGATCCGGTCGGCGCGGTAGATGCGGTCGAGGGCCTCGAGGAGCGCGCTCGAGTGGACCGCCACGGCCCGGTTCACCGCGGGGTCGAAGCCGTAGTCGCCGCCGAGCGACTGGATGTTGCCGTCGAAGATCAGCCCGACGATGCGCGCGTCCCGGTCCACCACCGGCGACCCCGAGTTGCCGCCGATGATGTCGTTGGTGGTCGCCATGTCGAACGGGGTCGCGAGGTCCAGCCGCGGCTTCGCCTCGATCCAGCTCTTCGGCAGGGCGAAGGGATCCCGGCCGGTCGCCCGCTCGAAGGCGCCCTCGAAGGTGGTGATGGGCTTCACGAAACGCCCGTTCTCCTGGTAGCCCTTCACCGAGCCGTAGCTCAGGCGCGGCGTGAAGGTGGCGTCGGGGTAGGTGCTCGTCCCCTGGGTCTCGAAGCGCGCCTTGGCCACCAGCTCGTCGTTCTTGCGCTGCACCGCCTCCACCTCGTCCTCGTACTTCTTGCGGATGGCGCGGGCGTCCGGGTCCACCAGCCGGGCGAGCTCGATCATCGGGTCCCGGGAGGCGTCCACCGCCGCCTTGCCGCCCTCCCAGAGCCGCTTGCGCAGCGCCGGGTCGGCGAGCCGGGTGCCCTTCACGACCTCGGTGGCGAGCTCCTCCGGCGACTTCTTGCCGAGCACCTTCTTCACGAAGGGGTCGTCGGCGCCCAGGTTCTCGCGCAGCTTGGTGAGCGAGAAGGTGAGCTGGAAGATCTCGAACTCCGGGTAGACGGGCGCGGTGGAGAAGAGGGCCTGGGTGAGCGCCGGCAGCGCGGAGTCCCGGTACTCGCGCAGCCGCTTCTCGTTCGGCTTCTGGCGCTCCTCGGCGCCCCGGACGAGCAGGCGGGCGTGGTGGAAGAGCTCGCCCTGGAACCCGCCTCCCTGCTCGACGTAGCGGAGCGGCTTGCGGATCTCGAGCAGGGTGGCCTGGCTCCGCGCCAGCGCGTCGAAGGCCGGCAGGTAGAGCTTCGCCTTGCGCGGGTCCTCGGCCAGCTTCGCCCGCAGCGCCTCCTCCTCGCGCACCTTCGACTGGAAGAAGGCCTTGTCCACCAGCGCCTCGAAGCGGCCCTTGAGCGCCTTCACGCTGTTCTCGACGTAGAACAGCGTGGCGTTCGAGTGGCGCGCCTCCTCCGGGCCGCGCTTCTGGTACTGCACGAGCTGCCCCCGCAGCTCGGAGAGGGTGAAGAGCCGCTCCGGCAGGGCGTGGTCGCGCTGGTACTCGAGCTCGGAGATGGTGAGCTGTCGGGAGGTGCCGCCCGGGTTGCCGGAGACGAAGGTGAGCTCGCCCTCCCGCGCCCCCTCCGGCGACCAGTGGAACCAGTCCTTCATCCGCGCCGGCTTGCCGTCCTCGTAGACGCGCAGGAAGGAGACGTCGAGGTCGTAGCGGGGGAACATGAAGTTGTCGGGGTCGCCGCCGAAGAAGGCGATGGCGAACTCGGGCGCGAAGACCAGCCGCACGTCCTGGAAGCGCTTGTACTTGTAGAGGTCGTAGATCCCGCCGTGGTAGAGGGTCACCACCTCGCAGCGCAGCCTGTCCGAGGTCTGGCAGGCCTTCTCGATCCGCGCCGTGGCCGCCCGCTGGGCCTCGAAGTACTTCTGCCCCTCGAGCCCCGCGGTGGCCCGGTTCATCTCGGCCGTCACGTCGCTGATCTCGACGAGCTGGTTCACCTCGATCTCGGGGCACTTCACCTCGTCCTGTCGCGTCTTCGCCAAAAAGCCGCTCTTCACGAAGTCGTTCCGCGCCGTGGAGAGCTGCTCGATGCAGCCGTGGGCGCAGTGGTGGTTGGTCATCACCAGCCCGTCCGGCGACACGAAGCTGGCGGAGCAGCCGCCGGCGAGGCGCGCCGAGGAGAGCTGCACGTGGCGCAGCCACTCCGGCGAGGGGCGGAACCCGTAGGCCTGCTCCACCTTCAGCGACGGGAAGTTGTCGAAGGTCCACATCCCCTCGTCGGCCCGCGCGGCCAGCGGCGCGAGGGCGAGGGCTGCGAGGGCGGCCAGGGTTCTCATTTCGACTCCCGGTGGGTGCGGTGGGGCTGCCGAGCCGGAGGTTCTAGCGGCCCGGCATGCTCGCGCCAGCCCGATTCGGGAGTCAAGGCGCTCGCGCGCGCCGACCCGCGGGGGCGGGGGAGCCGGCGGCTCAGGCCCCGGATCGCGGCGCGCGCACCTGGACGCGCGCCGGCTCGAGGGCCCAGACGGCGACGCGCCCTGGCCCGCGCGCCGTGAACGACGCTCCCCCCGAGAGCACGTGGTCCTCCGGGTCGCCTTCGCGGGTGACGAGCACCATGCCCCTGGCGCAGCGCACCTCGGCGCCGCGAGCGCCGAAGGCGCGGCTCCAGGTCTCGTCCCGCCCCAGGTCGAGCGTCCGCTCGCGCGCGCGGCTCCTCGAGACCACCCGCAGCGCCACGCCAAGGGACCGTTCCAGGCTCGTGAACATGCCGACCTCCTTCACGCTGGGAGGATGCTCCGGACGGACGAAGCGCGGCAGAGGCAGCTCCGTCCTCGGGCGAGGAGCACAGTTCCGCGGCGCCGTCGAACTGTGCTGGTCGCGGGGATCGCGACGTGTGCCTGTCGCGACCGCCACGCGCCGCGTATGCTCGACCGCGAGAGGTCCCGGATGGAAGCGCCCGCCCGACTCGCCACCACGCTCTACACGGAGGTCGCCGACGAGATCCGCCGCGCCATCTCCTCGGGCGCGCTGCGCGCCGGGGATCGGCTGCCCTCCGTCCGGCAGCTGAGCCGCCAGCGCGGGGTGAGCGTCTCGACGGTGCTGCAGGCCTACGCGCAGCTCGAGGCCGCGGGCGTCCTCCACGCGCGGCCGCAGTCCGGCCACTACGTCCGGACCCGCCGGAGCGTGCCGGAGCCGCGCTCGGTGCGCACGCCGATCGACACCTCGGCGGTCAGCGTGAGCTCGCTCGTGGCCAGCGTCTACTCGACGTGCCAGGAGGAGGCGGTGGTCCCGCTCGGCGCCGCCTACACCCCGTACGCGCTCCTCCCCACGCGCCGCCTGCAGAAGATCCTCGCGGCGGAGGTGCGGGCCGCCTCGCACGGCGGCGCGGAGCTCGACGAGCCTCGCGGCCACCTGCCGCTCCGGCAGCAGATCGCCCGGCGTTCGCTGGACTGGGGCTGCCAGCTCTCGCCGGACGAGGTGATCGTCACCTACGGCGCCACGGAGGCGCTGAACCTCTGCCTGCTGGCGGTGGCGCAGCGCGGCGACACCGTCGCGGTGGAGTCGCCCACCTTCTTCGGCACGCTGCAGATGCTGGAGGCCCACGGGCTGCGCGCCCTCGAGATCCCCAGTCACCCTCGCCACGGCATGCGCCTCGACGCGCTCGAGGAGGGGCTGAAGCGCCACTCGGTGGCGGCGGTGGTGGCCGTCCCGAACTTCTCGAACCCGCTCGGGAGCCTGATGCCCGACGCGAACAAGGAGAAGCTCGTGGCCATGCTGGCCCGGCGCGACATCCCGCTCATCGAGGACGACATCTTCGGCGACCTCCACCGCGGGCCGGCGAGGCCGCGCGTCGCGAGATCCTTCGATCGGCGCGGGCTCGTGCTCCTGTGCGGCTCGTTCACGAAGACGCTCGCGCACGGATACCGGGTGGGGTGGGTGGCCCCTGGACGATTCCAGGACCGCGTGCAGCTGCTCAAGCACTCGCAGACGGTCGCCACCACCACGCTGCCGCAGCGGGCCATCGCCACCTTCCTCGAGGGCGGCGGATACGACCGGCACCTCCGGGCGCTCCGGCGGAAGCTCGCCGAGTCCATGCACCGCCTGGAGGGCGCCGTCGCCGAGCACTTCCCGGACGGCACCCGGATGACCCGGCCCCAGGGCGGCATGCTGCTGTGGGTCGAGCTGCCGCGCCGGGTCGACGCCATCGAGCTCTACCGCCGCGCCCTGGCGGAGGGGATCACCATCGCGCCCGGGCCCGTGTTCTCGGCGCGCCAGCGCCTCAACCACTTCGTCCGGCTCAACGCCGGCCTGGAGTGGACCCCGCGCGTGGACGCCGGCCTGGCCCGGCTGGGTCAGCTCGCCGGCGAGCTGGCGAGGCGGTGAGGTCGTGTGGCGTTCGCCCGGCCCCGCTAGACTCCCGCCGCATGTTCTCCCGCCGCACCTCCTGGGACCTGTCGGCCAACCGCCTCGCGCGGCGGCTCGAGGAGCTGCGCGCGGAGGGGCGTGAGCTGCTCGATCTCGCCGAGGCGAACCCCACCCGCTGCGGCCTCTCCTGGCCGGCGGACGAGCTCGGGGCGGCGCTCGCCGACCCGCGCGTCTCCACCTACGAGCCCACGCCGCAGGGGCTCCCGGAGGCGCGGGCGGCGGTGGCGGAGTACCTGCGCGGCCACGGCGCGGAGGTGCCGCCGGAGCGCGTGCTCCTCACCTCCTCCACCAGCGAGGCCTACGCGCTCCTCTTCAAGCTGCTCTGCGACCCCGGGGACGAGGTGCTGGTCCCGTCCCCCAGCTATCCGCTCCTCGACCTCCTCGCCGGGCTCGAGTCGGCGGCGCTCGCGCGCTACCCGCTCCGCTACGACGGCGAGTGGCACCTCGACCGCGCGGCGCTCGCCGCGGCCATCGGCCCGCGCACCCGGGCGGTGGTGGTGGTGAGCCCGTCGAACCCGGTGGGCTACGCGCTCGACCGGGAGGATCTCGCCTTCCTGGAGGCGCTCTGCGCCGAGCGGGACCTGGCGCTGGTCGGGGACGAGGTCTTCCTCGACACCGCCCGTCCTCCCCGGACCACGGTGGCCGGGGCGCGGGCCTGCCTCGCCTTCCACCTCTCCGGCCTGTCGAAGGTCTGCGGCCTGCCGCAGCTCAAGGCGGGCTGGATCGCCGCCGCCGGGCCGGAGGAGCGGGTCCGGCCGGCGCTGCAGCGGCTCGAGCTGGTGGCCGACACCTGGCTCTCGGTCTCCGGACCGGCCCAGCTCGCCTTGCCGGCGCTCCTGGCCAGGCGAGAGCGGTTCCTCTCGCCGCTCCGGCGGCGCCTGGAGGCGAACCGGAGCGCCCTGGCCCGCGAGGCGGCCGGTGCCCCCTTCGACCTCCTCCGAAGCGGCGGCGGCTGGGCCGCGGTGCTGCGGCTCGGCGAGGTGGGGGACGAGGAGGCGATCTGCCTGAGGTTGCTGGAGGAACGGGTGGTGACGCAGCCCGGGTTCTTCTACGACTTCGAGCGGAACGGGCACCTCGTCCTGTCCCTCCTGCCCGCGCCCGAGCGCTTCGAGGACGGGATCTCGCGGATCGGAGCGGTGCTGCGCTATAAACGGGCGCAATGAACCGGGTCAAGATCTGGGTCCTCACGATGCTCGCGGTCGGCGCCGGGGTCGCCGGCCTGTTCCTCGTCACCGGCGACGCCGTCGAGCGCGCCCAGGCCGAACAGGACGCGCGCCTGTCGGCGGCGGCCGCCCACTTCGCCGCCCGCGCCCAGCTCTTCGGCCGGCAGGTGTCGGAGATCGCGGAGACGGCCGCGCGCGCCGAACCGGTGCGCGGCGCCGCGGCCTCCGGTGCCGGGCTGGCCGCGGTCGCGCCGGCCGCGCTCGAGTCGGCCGCCCAGGGAGCCGGGCTCGACCCCTCCCACCTCCTCCTCGGCTCGGCGCAGGGCCAGACCGCCCAGGTGCAGGTGGCGGGGAAGCCGCTCGAGCCGAAGGAGCCGGCCGTCCAGCGGGCCGTCGAGGCCGCCGGGGGCAAGGCGCAGAGGGGCTACGCCCGCACGGCCGAGGTGGTCTTCTACGAGGTGGCCGTGCCGGTCGCGCCGGGCGCCGCGGTGACCGCCGGCGCCCCGCTGGACCTCGCCTTCGCCCGCGGCTTCCGCGCCGACAGCGGCGTCGAGGTGCTGGTCTCGGCCGACGTGAAGAAGACCGTGAGCACCCTGCCGCCCGCCGACTCGTCGGTGCTCTTCGCGCTGCCGCGCACCGGGAACGGCGCGCCGGTGGGGGCCGGGAAGTTCGCCGGGGCGGCGGTCGCCGGCGTGAAGCTCCCGCTCCTCTTCGCCGCCCCGCCGTCCTGGCGCGTGCGGGTGGAGAAGCTCGGCGCCAGCGGCGCGGCCGTCCTCCTCGCCCTGCCCACCGCCCCCCGGCTCGCCGGGCTGGTCGCCTTCCAGTACGGAGCGCTGGCCGTGCTGGCGGCCCTGCTCGTCCTCGGCCTGATCCTCGGCGCCACCGCCCACGACGGGGCGCGCCTGCCGAAGGAGCTCGTGACCGCGGCCGAGAAGATCGGCCGCGGCGACTACACCGCCCGCGCGCCGGTCGCGGCCGGCCCGCTCGGCACCGTCGCCCAGGCGCTCAACCGGGCCGCCCAGGCGGCGCTCGCCATGCACGCCATCGCGCGGGAGGAGCCGCCGGCGCAGGCGCCGCTCGAGACCAGGTTGCACCCGGCGGTCCCGGAACCCCCGCCGCCCGCCGCGGAGGTGCTGCCGCCCGAGCCGGCCCCCGCCGCCGCGCCGTACGCGCCGGAGGCTCCCGCCTCCGAGCTCTTCGGCACCCCCGGCTCGCAGGCCCCGGCGGAGCCGCTCGACGAGGCCCCTCCCGCCCAGGAGCCACCGCCCGAGTACGGGGCCTGGGAGCCGCCTCCCGCGCCGGCCCCCGAGGTCTTCGCGCCGCCGGCCGCCGAGGCCTTCGCGCCGCCCCCGGTCAGCTTCCCGCCGCCTCCGCCGGTCTCCTTCCCGCCGGCGCCGGCCG
>JAJXVM010000074.1 GCA_021782135.1 Myxococcales bacterium
TTGGCGAGCGCGTTCACCGCCTCGAGGGCGGCGGCGCGCACCGCCGGGCGGTGGTCGGAGAGCTCGCGCGCGGCGAGGTCCACCGCGCCGGCGGCCGCGAGCGCCGCCAGCGCGCCGAGCAGGGCGATCTTGACGCCGTCGTCCTGCTCGCGCCCGAGCGCCGCCGCCACCAGCGGCGCGGCGGCCATCGAGCGGAGGGCCTTGAGGCAGTCGGCGGCGCGGCGGCGCGCCCCGGCGTCGGCCGAGGCCAGGTCGTCCATGGACGCCTCGTACAGCGCCCGGTCGGCGCGGGTGACGAGGGTGCTCTCGAGGGTGCGGACCTCGACCGGCGTGACGGCGGTGCGCCCCTCCTCCTCGAACCGGGCCGCCACCTGCTCGAGCGGGGCCGGCGCGGCGCGCAGCGTGGCGAGCGGGGCCGCCCCGCCGTCGTCGAGCGAGACGCCGGCCGCCTGCGCCGCCTGCTTCCAGCGCTCGAGCCGGACGTTCTCCGCCCGCAGCTCGGCGATGAAGCCGGCCAGCTCGGCGCCGCCGTCGCCGTCGCCGCCGTCCGCCCCCGGCGCGCCCTGCACGCGCGCCTGGTCGATGAGCCCCGAGAGGAAGCGGGCCCGCTCGCCCTCGAGCAGGCGCACCCGCTCGAGCAGCTCGGCGTTCTTGGAGACCGCGTCGGCGAGCTGGGCGCGGGCCTCGGCCGCCTGGCGCGAGAGCTCCACCTCGCGCTGCCGCGACCGCGTCGCCTCGCCCTGGGCGCGCGCCGCCAGGCTGCGCGCCGTCTCCAGCTCCGCCTGCAGCTGCCCGACGCGACACTCGAAGAAGACGATCTTCTCGAGCGTGCTGCGCAGCAGCTCCTCCGGATTGCCGCTCACCCGCCCTCCTTCGACCGCCACGGCCCGCCTTCCACCAGCCCCCGTTGCCGGATCACTCCGTGATCCCGAGATCTTGCAGCGGCCCGAGCATAGAAGAGCGGGATCCGAAAGGCAATCGCGGCCGGCGCGCCCTTTCGTGCTAGGACGCGGAGGATGGCGGCGAAGACGCTCGTCCCCTACGTGGCGCCCGACCAGCCGCTGCGCGCCTTCACCTTTCGCGCCGTCGCGCTCGGCGTGGTGCTCTCGATCCTCTTCGGGATGGTGAACGCCTACGTGGGGCTGCGCATCGGGCTCACCGTCTCGGCCTCCATCCCGAGCGCCGTGCTCTCCATGGCGGTGCTGCGCGGCCTGTTCCGCGACGGCACCATCCTCGAGAACAACGTCACCCACGCGGTCGGCTCCACCGGCGAGTCGGTCGCGGCGGGGGTCATCTTCACGCTGCCGGCGCTGCTCTTCCTCGGGGTCCGGCTCTCGCCCTTCCAGATCTTCCTGCTCGGCGCGGTGGCGGGGCTCCTCGGCCTCCTCATGATGATCCCGCTGCGCCGCGGGCTCATGGTCGAGGAGCACGCCACCCTCCCCTTCCCCGAGGGGACCGCCTGCGCCAAGGTGCTCATCGCCGGCGACCGCGGCGGGACCACCGCGCGCCCGGTCCTCGCCGGCGGGCTCCTCGGCATCGGCTACAAGCTCGCCACCGGCGCCTTCTCGCTCTGGAAGGACTCGGTCACCTGGACCTTCTCCGCCCTCCACAAGGCGACCATCGGGTTCGACCTCTCGCCGCTCATGCTCGGGGTGGGCTACCTCATCGGCCCGCGGGTCGCGGGGGAGATGCTCGCGGGCGGCGTGCTCGGGTTCTGCGTGCTCCTCCCGGCCTTCGACGCGCTGGCCGGGACCCCGCTCGGCGGCGCGCTCGGGATCGCGCCCGCGGCGGCGGGCTGGGCAGCGCTCGGCGGCGAGCACAGCCTCTGGAGCGACTACGTGCGCTACGTGGGCGCGGGCGGGGTGGCCTTCGGCGGGCTGGTCTCGCTGCTGCGCGCGCTCCCCACCATCGGCGCCTCGTTCCGGGGCGGCCTCGCAGCCCTCTCGGCGAGCCGCTCCCCCTCGGCGACCGGCGCGCGGCGGGGGCTCGGGCTGGGCCGGCCGGCGCTGCTCGGGCTCGGCCTGTTCGCGGTCCTCACCGCCGGCCTGCGCGCCGCGCCCGGCCTCTCCATCGGCGCCGGCCACCTCCCGCTCTGGGAGAAGCTCGACCTCCCGGAGGCGGCGCTCATGGCCGGCATCGTGGCCGCCATCGCCTTCGCCGGCTCCTGGAGCCTCTCCTGGCTCTCCCGCTCCCCCCTGCCGCGCAACGACCGCGACCTGCCCATCCCGGTGGTGCTCGGGGGCGTGGCGCTGCTCTCGCTGGCGCTCTGGCTCGTGCCGCAGCTCGGGCTCGACCTCCTCGGCGCCGCGGTGGCGGTGGTCTTCAGCTTCTTCTTCGTGGTGGTGTCGGCGCGGATGGTGGGGCTCATCGGCACCACCTCCCAGCCGATGAGCGGGATGGTGATCACCGCGCTCCTCGCCACCACCGTGCTCTTCAAGCTGCTCGGCCGCACCGGGCCCGAGACCATGACCACGGTCATCCTGGTCGGCGCGGTGGTGTCGATCACCATCTCGCTGTCGGGCGACCTGGCGCAGGACCTCAAGACCGGGGCGCTGGTGGGGACCGCGCCGGCGCACCTGCAGGTCGGCCAGATGATCGGCACGGTGGCGGCGGCGCTCCGGGCCGGCTCGGTGCTGCTGCTCCTCGACGCCGCCTACGGGCTCGGCTCGAAGCTCCTGCCGGCGCCGCAGGCCCGGCTCATGGCGACCATCGTGCGCGGGGTCATGGAGGGCCGGCTGCCCTGGCGGCTCATGCTGCTCGGGGTGGCGATCTGCGTCGTCGCCTGGCTCGCCTTCCGGGTCTCGCCGCTCACCTTCGCCATCGGGCTCTACCTGCCCATCACCACCAGCACCCCGCTCATCTTCGGCGGGCTGGTCTCGCTGCTGCTGGCGCGCCGCGCCGGCGATCCGGCCCTCCTCGCCGAGCGCGACGAGCGGGCCACCCTCGCCGCGAGCGGCATGATCGCCGGCGACGCCCTCACCGGCATCGCCATCGCGGCCCTGACCGTGACCGGCCTCTCGGAGAAGCTGGCGCTGCGCGCGCCGGGCGACGGCCTGCCCGAGGATCTCCTGGCCATGGCGCCCTTCGCGCTCGCGGCGATCTACCTGTACCGGACGGCGCTCGGGCGGAAGGGCGCGGGAGCGCGCTGAGAGGCGCGGCCGGCGCGCCCGCCCTGCTTCGCCATCCTCCCGCCTCCTCTCCAAGGCGGGAGCTAGTCGCGAGCGCTTGCGGCCGAGCCCGGCGGCTCGCCGGGCGGGTGCTGGCCGCGCACCGCCGCGTACTCCCGCTCCTCCGCCTCGCTCACCGGCGGGAAGCCGCGACCGTAGGGAGTGGTCTCGAGCGGGAACTCGTCCTTGGGCCCGAGGGGGAGGAGGGTGGGCGTGGCGGTGCCCGGCACGACGCCGTGCTCCGACCCGACGAGCGGCGGCGGCTCCGAGCCGCGCCAGGTCTCCGGGATCCGCCCCTCCGCCAGCTCGAAGAGCGCGCGGGCGCTGCGCGCCAGGATGACCTCCCCGTCGCGGACCTCCCGGATCTCGCTGTACGGGGCGGCCCCGTCCCGCCGGTAGAAGCGCCCCTTCGCGAACTCGACGGCCCAGGGATCGACCCGGGTCACGCGCCCGAGCAGCCGGCCGTCGAGGTCGCGGACGATCATGCCCTCGCGCACGGTCCACGCCATGCGCCAAAGCTAGCCACCGGCGCCGGGCCGGTTCTACAACCGATCGAGGTCGTCCTTGCCGATGCCCGGCACCCAGGGCAGCAGCTCGTACTGGGCGAGCCCCTGCTTCCAGAACGGGTCGCCGTCCCGGACGGCTTCCAGGGCGGCGAGCGGGCTCTCGTCCGGCACGCGCAGCAGCAGGGCCCCGCCGGTCCGCGGGTCGAGCGGCCCGGAGGCCAGCAGCGTCCCCTTCTCCTTGAGCGTGCGCAGGTAGGCGCGGTGCGCGTCCTGGGCGGCGACGATCTTCTCGAGCGGCTGGCGGTAGCGGACGATGGCGATGGCGTACACGGGGTTCTCCTCGAGCTGCGGGATCACTTGGCCGGCGCGGCACCGGCCCAGTCCTGCCGGAGGAGCGCCATCACGACGAGATCGTGGTAGCGCCCCTCGTGGAAGACGGCCTCGCGCAAGAGCCCTTCCCGCGCGAAGCCCACCTTCTCGTAGCACCGGATGCCGCCCGGGTTCTCGGAGAAAACGTGCAGCCACACCCGGTGCAGCTGCAGCCGCTCGAAGGCCTGCCGGAGCGTCAGGCGGGTGGCCTCGGTGCCGTAGCCCTGGTTCCAGAGCGACGGCACGCCCAGGAAGATGCCGAACTGCGCGGCGCGCGAGGTCCGGTCGATGCCGTGCAGGCCGGCCACGCCCACCAGCCGCGGCCCATCCCGCAGCTCGATCCCGAAGACCGCGTCCACGGTGGAGGCGCGCACCCGCAGCACGAAGTCCTCCTCCTGCTCCACCGTCACCGGCCCGGGGAGGAGCGCGGTGCTCCGCACCCGGGGCTCGTTCGCGAAGGAGGCCAGCGCCGGGGCGTCGCCGCGCGCCAGGGCCCGCAGGCGCAGGCGGGCGCCCTCGAGCGGGGAGACGGTCACGCCGGCCGCTCCGCCGCCGCCCCGGGGGCCGCCCCCGCCGGCTCGGCGGGGCGCTTCACCCGGGTGGCCCGCACCCGGGTCACGCGCCGCGGGTCGGCCTCGGCCACGGTGAACAGCCAGCCGCGCCAGAAGAAGCGATCGCCGGCCGAGGGGATGGCGCCGGCGAGGGCGTTCAGGAAGCCGGCGATGGTCTCGTAGCCCTGGTCCTCGGGCAGCTCCGCCTGGGCGGCCCGGTTGAACTCCGAGACCGGCGTCTCGCCGCGCACGGTCCAGGTCCCGTCGGGGTGGCTCTCGACGTGTCGCCCCTGCTCGACCGAGAACTCGTCCTCGATCTCGCCGACGATCTCCTCGAGCACGTCCTCGACGGTGCAGATGCCCATCACGCCGCCGTACTCGTCCACCACCACCACCATGTGCAGGTGGAGCTTCTGCATCTCGCGCAGGAGCTGCTCGACCGGCTTCGACCAGGGGACGAAGTGCGGCGGCCGCACCAGGTCGCGCAGGACGATGAGCTCCGGGTTGGCGAGCAGCGGGACGAGGTCGCGGGCGTGCAGGAAGCCCACGATCCGGTCGAGGCTCTCGCGGTAGACCGGCACGCGCGAGTGGCCCTCCTCCGCGAGGAGCCGGATGATCTCCGAGACCGGCGTCTGCTCCTCGACCGCCACCACCTCGGTGCGCGGCACCATCACGTCGCGGGCGGTCTTCTCGCGGAACTCGAAGACCGCGTGGATGAGGTCGCTCGTGGTCTGGCCGGAGGGGCCGCCGCGGGTCTCGGCCAGCGCGGCCAGCGCTCGCTCCATCTCCTCGAGCGGCGGCGGCGGCAGGGTGTAGCGCCCCGGCCCGCCGGCCACCGGCCGCGCCAGCGCCGCCAGCCCCCGCCCCACCGGACCGAGCACCGCGCGCAGGCCGGACATGGGCGAGGCGAGGAGCAGCGCGATCCCCTCGCCGTAGCGGGCGCCCAGCGCGCGGGCGGCGGCGGAGAGGGTCACCGAGAAGAGCGCCGCCGCGCAGACGGCGGCGAGCGCGGCCGGGAGGCGCGCCGCCGGGAGGAGCGCCTGCCCGGCGAAGGCGGCCAGGGCGCCCGCGCCGAGCGAGCACCAGGTGCCGGCGAGGCGGGCCGAGGCCAGGGTCGGCTCGGGCTCGAGCAGCAGCGGCAGCAGCCGCCGAGCCCTGGGGCCGGCCTCGGGAGAGGAGGCCAGCTCCTGCGCCCGCGGCACGCCCACCGCCACCGCGGCCGCCTCGAAGCCGGCGAGCAGGGCGCGCAACGCGAGCAGCGCGCCGGCCGCCCCGGCGGTCCAGAGCACCTCCGGTACGAGGTCCGCGTTCACTGGCGGACCATAACACCGAACAGGCTTTGCGGCCCGCGGCCGGTCGTGCTAGCTCCCGCCGGGTGACCCCCGACCAGCGCCGCCGCGTGGCGGCCCTCATGATCGGCCTCGCGGCCCTGAGCGCCGCCACGTCCGCCGCCGTCCACCTGGCGACGTTCCCGGCCGGCCTCGCGGCCGCGCTCTGCTTCACGGCGGTGATCGCCGCCGCGCTCCTCATCAGCTGGGGCGCGGAGGCGGCCCAGTTCTTCATGTCGCAGGGGCTGGCGGTGGCGCTCATCGCGCTCCTGCAGGTGGTCCCGGAGTTCATGGTGGAGGCGGTGATCGCCTGGCAGGCGGGCAAGACCGGGAACCTCGACCTGGTGTTCGCCAACGCCTCGGGCTCGAACCGGCTCCTCACCGGGTTCGGCTGGCCGCTCATCTTCTTCGTCACCGACTTCTACCACCGGCGCAAGCACGGCCGGCCGCTCGAGGCCATCGCCCTGCGCGGCGAGCACGTGGTGGAGGTGCTGGCGCTCCTGCTCGCCTCCTCCTGGTACCTGGTGCTCATCTGGAAGGGCACCCTGTCGCTCCTCGACGCCGCGGTGCTGGGGGGCGGCTTCGCCCTCTACCTCTGGATCCTGAACCGGCTGCCCTGCGAGGACGAGGAGGAGAAGGACGACCTCATCGCCCCGCCCCGGCTCCTCGCCGAGGCGGGGGAGCGGCGCGCGGGGCGGCTCGCCATCTACGGCCTCTTCCTGCTCGGCGGCGCGGTGATGTGGGCGGTGGCGGAGCCGTTCCTCGGCGCCATGAAGGACGTCGCGGTGGCGGTGGGGGTCTCGGAGTTCGCCTTCGTGCAGTGGGTGGCGCCGTTCCTCACCGAGTTCCCGGAGAAGGTGACCGCCGTCTACTGGTCGCGCACGGTGCGGCTCGCCCCCATGGCGCTCCTCAACATGGTCTCGTCCACGGTGAACCAGTTCACCGCGCTGGTGGCCATGATCCCCATCGCCTACGCGGTGTCGGCCGGGCACGCCCGGGCCATCCCCATGGACCCGCTGCACAAGACCGAGGTCTTCCTCTCCTTCGCGACCACGCTCTACGGCGTGGCCTGCCTGCTGAAGATGCGGTTCACGCGGGTGAACGCGTACGTGATGCTGGCCCTGTTCCTGCTGCAGTTCTTCTACAAGGGGCCCATCGACGTCCTGCCGCGCACCGGGGCCTTCAGCGGCACCGCCGTCTCCTCCCACACGCTCGTCGCCTGGGCGTACGTCTTCCTCTCGGTGGCCGAGGTGGCCCGGCACGGCAAGCAGCTGCGGGTCTTCCAGACCTTGCGGGAGACGCTCGCCACCATGCGCTGAGGCGGGCGACCGGGCACGGCGCGCCCGGCGGGGCCCGCGGCCGCGGCCGGGAGGGCTGACGCGGCGGCGAATTCTGCTATAAAGCCGAGCCTATGCCCAAGACGGCTCGCGTCTACGTCACCTTGAAGCGCGGGGTGCTCGACCCTCAGGGGTCGGCGGTGGCCCGCTCCCTCCACGCCCTCGGCTACGACGAGGTGGCCGACGTGCGGCTCGGCAAGTTCATCGAGGTGGCCCTCCGCGAGGGCGCCCCGGCGGCGGACGAGAAGGCGCGGCTCGAGGAGATGTGCCGCAAGCTCCTCGCCAACACCGTCATCGAAGACTTCCGGGTCGAGCTCTAGAGGGCGCGATGAACGTCGGCATCGTCACCTTCCCCGGGTCGAACTGCGACCACGACGTCTACCACGTGGTGAAGCACGCCTGCGGCGCCGAGGCCCACTACGTCTGGCACAAGGACCGGCTCCCGGCCCGGCTCGACGCCGTGATCCTGCCGGGCGGCTTCAGCTACGGCGACTACCTGCGCTGCGGCGCGCTGGCCCGCTTCTCGCCGGTGATGGAGGACGTGGTCGCCTTCGCGAAGTCCGGCGGGCCGGTGCTCGGCATCTGCAACGGCTTCCAGATCCTCTGCGAGTCGGGGCTGCTCCCCGGCGTGCTCATGCGCAACGCCTCGCTCAAGTTCATCTGCGAGGACGTGCTCGTCTCGGTCACCGGGCAGGAGACGCCGGCCACCCGCGGGCTGGCGGGGAAGACGCTGCGCATGCCCATCGCGCACGCGGAGGGGAACTACTCCGCCGACCCCGAGACGCTCGACCGGCTGGAGGGCGAGGGGCGGGTGGTCTTCAAGTACGCCGCCGGCGCCCCCAACGGCTCGGCCCGCGACATCGCCGGCGTCTGCGGCGGTCCGCGGCGCAACGTGGTCGGGCTCATGCCGCACCCGGAGCGCGCCGCCGAGGCGATCCTGGGCTGCGAGGACGGGCGGGCGATCTTCCGCTCGCTGCTGGGGTAGCCACCCTCCCGCCCCGCTTCGCGGGAGCGGGAGTCCATCTCGCCGGCGCGAACCCGGGCGAAGCGTTACCCTCCCGCCATGCAGGTCGATCTCCGGGGCCCGTCCGGCCGGCTCGAGGCGCTCTACGAGGAGCCGGCGGAGGCGCGCTTCGCCGCGGTGGTCTGCCACCCGCACCCGCTGTTCGGCGGGACCATGCACAACCACGCCACCTACCGGCTCGCCAAGGCGGTCCGGGCGCTCGGCGGCGCCGCGCTCCGCTTCCACTACCGCGGCGTGGGGCGCTCGACCGGGGCCTACGACGAGGGTCGCGGCGAGACCGAGGACGCGGGGGCCGCGCTCGCCTGGCTGGCGGCGCGGCGCCCGGAGCTGCCCCGGCTCTCCTGCGGCTTCTCCTTCGGGGCCTGGGTGGCGATCCGCGCCGGCTGCGCCGACGGGGGAGCGCGGGCGGTGGTCTGCGCCGGGGTGGCGCTGCGAGAGCTGGTGGACCGCCCGATCGAGCTCCTGCGGAGCTGCCCGAAGCCGCTCGCGGTGGTGCAGGCCGAGCGCGACGAGTTCGGCGCGCCGGAGCGGGTGCGCGCGCTGCTCCAGGGCGCGGCGGGCCCGCGGGAGTTCGCGCAGGTGGGCGGCGCGAGCCACCTCTTTACCGAGAAGCTGACCGAGTACCAGGCGGCCTGCGAGGAGGCGCTGCGGTGGGCGCTGGGGGAGGCGGGCGTCGCGGTCGCAGCGCCCGCTCCCTGACTCCGCTTCGCGTCGCCAGAGGCCGCCGAGCCCCTGGCGCGTGAAGGGCTCCTCGCGGCGCGGCGCGCCCGTCGGCGCCGCGGCGCTCGGGCGGCACCTACAGCCCGGCGAACTGCACCCCTTCGAAGAGCAGGCTCGGCGTGCGCATCGCCGAGTACGGATAGGGATCCGAGCCGACCGCCGCCAGCCGCTGCCAGAGCTCGAGGTGGTTGCCGGAGACGTTCATCTCGCCCACCGGCTCGCAGAGCTGGCCGCCGCGGATGCGGAACCCCTGGGCGCCGAGCGAGAAGTCCCCGGTGGTGCCGTTCGAGTTCCCGCCCAGGAAGCCGGTGACCAGGATCCCCTCCCCGACCGCCTTCACCAGCTCGGCCTGGTCGCCCACCCCCGGGCCCCAGGCGAGGTTGGACGGGCCGCGGGTGGTGGGGGCCATCCGCAGCTTCTTCCCGTAGTAGGTGTCGATGTAGTAGTTCGCGAGCCGCCCCTGCTCGAAGACCGGGAACGGCCGGGCCGCCAGCCCCTCCCGGTCGTAGAGGCGCGAGCCGAACCCGCGGGGCACGAGCGGCTCGTCGCGCAGGTCGAGAGCCGGGCTGCCGATGACCTCGCCGAGCTTCCCCTCCATGAAGGAGCGGCGCTGCTGCAGGGCCCCGCCGGCGAGCGGGCCGAGGAGGAAGCCCACCAGCCGCCCGGCGCAGCGGTTCTCGACCAGCATGGGCAGGACCGCCGACTCGCCCTTGCGCGCGCCGAGCCGCGAGAGCGCCCGCTCGGCGGCGGTGCGCCCCACGCCGGCCGGCTTGGACAGGTTCTCGAAGAAGCGGTTTCCCACCGCGCTCCAGTCCTCGGGGCGCCGGCCGTCGGGGTCCTTGGCCGAGACCTCGGCGGCGATCCAGAAGTCGGTGCCGCGCGAGCTCCCCTCGAAGCCGTTGGAGTGGACGCGGTAGCCGGTGGAGTGCGAGTCGCTGAAGCTGGTGGTGACCGAGAGGATCGCCTCGGCGCCCTTCACCGCCCGGGCCGCGGCCTCCACCTCGGCCACGATCTCGCGCCGGCGCTCGGCGCTGAGCGACTCGTGAAAAGGGTCCTCGAGCTGCAGGTCCACCTCGGCGCGCGGCCCGTAGAGGGCCGGGTCGGGCAGCGAGCGGTACGGGTCGGGCTCGAGCTTGCGGGTGAGCGCCACCGCCTCCGCGAGGAAGCGCTCCAGCGCCTCCGGGCGCAGGTCGCTCGTGCCGACCGCGCTGTAGCGGCCGTCCACGTAGAGCTCGAACCCGAGGCCGCGGCTGGTGGCCTCGGAGACCTTCTCGAGCCGCCCGTCGCGCCAGGAGACCTCGACGTGGCGGGCCCGGTAGGCGCCGGCGGCCACCTCCTGCGCGCCCTTCCTCCGCGCCAGCTCCACCGCGGCCCGGGCGGCGCCCCGCAGCTCCGACTGGTCCATCCCCGCGCTCACGCCTGCCCCCTTCCGCCCACGGTCATGGAGGAGACCCGCACCGTCGGCAGCCCCTGCGAGACCGGCACGCTCTGCCCGTCCTTGCCGCAGGTCCAGCCGCCCTCGTCGATCTCGAGATCGTCGGAGACCATGTCCACCCTCTCCAGCGCCTTGGGGCCGTTGCCGATGATGTTCACGTCCTTGACGGGCCGGGTGAGCTTCCCGTCCTCGATGAGCCAGCCGTTCTTCACGTAGAAGGTGAAGTCGCCGGCCCCGATGTTCACCTGGCCGTTGGTGAAGTTGACGCAGTAGATGCCGCGCTTCACCGAGGCGATGATCTCCTCCTTCTTGTGCGGCCCCGGCAGCATGTAGGTGGCCCGCATGCGCGGCAGCGGCGCGTGCTGGTAGCTCTCGCGCCGGCCGTTCCCGGTGGGGGCGACGCCGTAGTGGCGCGCCGAGATGGCGTCGTGCATGTAGGTCGCGAGCACGCCCTCCTCGACCAGGCGCGTGCAGCCGGCGGCGTTCCCCTCGTCGTCCACGTTGATGGCGCCCCGCGCCCCGGCGGTGGTGGCGTCGTCCACGATGTTCACGAAGGGCCTGGCGATGGGCTTGCCGATCTTGTCGGCGTAGATGGAGACGCCCTTGCGGTTGAAGTCGGCCTCCATGCCGTGGCCGATGGCCTCGTGGAGGAGGATGCCCGAGGAGCCGGCGGCGAGCACCACCGGCAGCTCGCCGGCGGGCGCGGGCCCGGCCTCGAAGAGGATGGCGGTACGGGCCGTCGCCTCGCGCACCACGCGGTCGAGCCGCTCCGGCGTGTAGAACTCGAACCCGGCGCGCCCGGCGACGTTGTAGCCGCCCGACTCCCGCCGGCCGCCGTCCTCGGCGAGGCAGGAGACGTAGAGCAGCGTCATCGGCTGCTCGTCCTCCACGATCCGCCCCTGGCTGTCGGCCACCAGGATGGCGCCCGCCTCGTCGCGGAAGTGGACGCTCACCTTGCGCATGCGCGGGTCGGCGGCGAGGAGCCGCTGGTTGAGGCCGGTCAGGAGCGGGAGCTTCCGCTCCGCCCCGACCTCCTCCCAGCGCAGGCGCACCGGGTAGCGCTGCGCCAGCGCGCTCTCGACGTGCCAGCGGCCCGGGGCGTCCCGCGAGGGGCCGTCGGCGATGGTGGCGGCGGTGCGCGCGCAGGAGAGCAGGGCGGCGAGCGAGAGGTCCTCGCTGTAGCCGTAGCCGGTCTGGTCGCCCTTCACGACCCGGACCCCGACCCCGAGCTGCACGGTGGTGAAGGCCCGGTTCACCGCCCCGTCCTCGAGCGCGAGGTCGTTCGTGACCGCGTGCTGGAAGAAGACGTCGGCGAAGTCGCCGCCGCGCGAGAGCGCCTCCGCGATGGTGCGGGCGATCATCTCCTCGCCGATGCCGAACCTGTCGAAGTAGCGGATGCCCGCCGCGCCCATCTGCACCTCCCACCGGGGACTTGTCGCCGCGCGCCTTCCGGCCCGCGAGCGTCGTAAGATGCATAGATAACCGGAGGATCCCCGCATGCCCAACATCCGAATCGGCGACACCCAGCTCCACTACGAGGACGTGGGGCGCGGTCCGGCGATCTTCCTGCTGCACGCCTTCCCGCTCCACTCCGGGATGTGGCAGCCCCAGGTCGAGCTGCTCTCGCGCGAGCACCGGGTCATCACCATGGACTACCGGGGGCTGGGCGAGAGCCGCCCCGCTCCCGAGGTCGCCACCATGGAGCTGCTGGCCGCCGACGCCGCCGAGCTGCTCGCCCGGCTGGGCGTGGTCCACGCCACCGTGGCCGGCCTCTCGATGGGCGGCTACGTGGCGCTCGCGCTCTACCGGCGCTCACCCCAGCTCTTCCGCGGACTCGTGCTCGCCGACACCAAGGCCGGGCCGGACACCGCCGAGGGGCGCGACGCGCGCCACAAGTTCGCCCAGGACGCCGTGGTGAACGGGATGGGCTGGGTGGCCGATCAGATGATCCCCAAGCTGCTCGGGCCGAACGCCGGCCCGGAGGTGGTGCGCCGGGTGCGGGCGCTCATCGGCGAGAACGGGCCGGCCGGGGTGGCGGCGGCGCAGCGGGGCATGGCGGCCCGCCCCGACTCCGAGCCGCTCCTCAAGTGCGTGCGCTGCCCGTCGCTGGTGATCGTGGGCTCGGAGGACACCCTCACCCCGCCGGCCCTCTCGGAGGCGATGGCGGCCACGCTGCAGACCCGGGTGGCGGTCATCCCCGGCGCCGGCCACCTCGCGAACCTGGAGAACCCGAAGCTCTTCGCCGGCGAGATCGCCTGCTTCATGGCCGGGCTGGAGACGCCGCGCCGATCGCAGCGGCCACCGCCGCAATGACCCGCTCCACCTGGGCGCGCTCCGCCTCGCGGAAGGCGTCGTCCTCGGCCTCGAGCACGTCGAGCATGTCCGCGACGTAGGCCGCCAGCGCCGGCTGCCCCGACTCGAGCGCCGGCGGCTCGCCGCCGAGCGCCTTGAGGTCCTTCCAGCGCACGGTCCCGAGCCGCGGGCCGAAGGCCTGGTCGAACATGGCCCAGGTCTCGAACGCCAGGTCGCTGGCGGCGAGCGCGCCCGCCTCGGGCAGCGTCACCGCGTCGAGCCAGGCGGCGAGGTCGGGCTGGGAGCTGGCGAAGCGGTCCCGGCGGCGCGCCAGCTCCTTCTCCGGCAGCTCCGCGAGCTGCTTCCAGACCGCCTCCACCAGCAACGGCTCGAGCGGGCCGGGGTCGGCGGTGCCGCGCGGGGGGAGCTCGGGCAGCTCTCGCGGGAGGGCCGGCTCCGGCGCGCCCGCCTCGGGGACCGGGAGGCCGGCGCCCCCGCCGCGCGCCACCCGGCCCCAGAGCGCGAAGAGGTTCTCGTAGAGGCGGCGGGCGTCCTCGGGGGAGCCGAAGCGCGGCTCGGCCTCGAAGAGGGCGGGGATGACGTCGGAGCGGTCGAGCCCCTGCGCCTGCGCGGCCGCGAAGCGCTCGGCCGCTCCGGCGGCGTCCAGCGCCGAGCCGACCTGCCGGAGCAGCTCGGTGAGCCGCTCCGGTCCGTCGTAGTGGGGCTCGAAGGTGGGGTCGTCGCCAGCGGGTCTGCGCCTGGGCATCGGCTCAGCTTAACCCGAGCGCCCCCGCCGCGCGCCACCCGGCCCCGGAGCGCGAAGAGGTTCTCTCGTGGAGGCGGCGGCCGTCCTCCGGGGGTCAGAAGCGCCTGAACTCGCCGTCGCCGGCCTCCGCCGGCGGGGCGGCGGAGGGGCGGTTCGCCGCCGCCAGCCTGGGCGCCGGCCGCCGGGACG
>JAJXVM010000075.1 GCA_021782135.1 Myxococcales bacterium
CGCGCCGGGGCCGTCCCTCCCCGCGCCCAGGCCGCGCCCGCTCGACGCCGACCCGCGCGCCTTCACCGCGCGGGTGCGGGCCGAGCTGCACCGGCTCCTCGGCGCGCTCGGCCGGAGGAGCTACGAGGAGGCGGGGCAGGCGATCTTCGACCCGGAGGGCGCCTGGACGCCGAAGAAGCTCGAGGAGGCGATGGCGCCCTACTTCGCGGAGCACCCGCGCGTCGACCTCACCCCGGCGGCGCGCCGCCCCCACAACACCTTCCTCGAGAAGGGGCCGGACGGCTCGTACCAGGCCATCCAGCGGATCGTCGACGAGCAGGGCGAGGTGGACTGGGCCCTCCACTGCGCCGTGGACCTCGCCCGGGAGCGGCCGGCCGACGCGCCGCTGGTCGAGCTGGCGCGGATCGGGGTGTAGGAAGAGCGCTCGGGAGCGGCCCGACGAGCTCTGCTCGGCGGGGAGGGGACCCTTCCGCTCAGATGCTCTCGGGCTTCCCGCCCGGCCGGAAGGTGTGGGCCGGCGGCGCGGCCGGCAGGAGCTCCACCTTCTCGAGCACGGTCACCCCCGTGTGCACCCCGTTCGCGAAGTTCTCCTCGTGGAAGGCGAACAGGACCCCCCTCACCTTGCGGAAGTCGGAGTAATCGGTCTCGAAGGAGATGCGCATGCCCTCGGGGACCTGGCCGGCGCCGCTGGTGTGCAGGATGTAGCCGGTCTCCGGGTCGATCTCGGCCGTGAGCGCGAGCCCGCCGCCGAGGTCGATGGCGACGGCGCGGAGCTTCTTGCCGTTGCGCGCCACCTCGCCCGCGTCGGCGACCTTTCCCTGGTCCTCGAAGAAGATGCGCGGGAGCTCGAGCCGCGCCGCCTGGAGCACCATGGCGGCGAGCTGCATGCCCTGCACCGGCTCCCCCTCCCGCCAGCCGCGGTCGCCCTGGAGGACGCGCCGCTCCTCGTGGCCGCCCGGGTACGAGATGTCGACGCGCAGGTTGCGCGGGGGCGCGTAGATGCGCACCAGCCGGCCCACCGCGTTCCCGCGCATGGGGGCGGTGACGCTGCCGGTCTGCTTCACCGCGCCGAGGCGCGAGAGCGACCGCGCGCCTCCGTAGGCCTCGACGGAGCGGCGCAGCACGTGCGAGAGGTCCTCGGCGGCCCGGGCCGGGGTGGCGGCGAGCAGCACGAGCGCGGCGGCGATGGCGGTGGCGTTCACGGTTCTCCCTTCGCCGCCTCGGGCGGCCGCGCCAGGATGGCACCCGGGCCGGGGAGGCACAAGCGGCCCCTCACGCGGGTTTGCCGGGCGCGCCGGGCCGGTCAGGCCCAGGGCCGGCCGGAGTCCTCGTCCTGGGCCAGCGGCGAGGCCTCGAAGCGCTCGAAGAGATCGGACGGGTCGCTGTAGAGCGCCACCACGCCGGAGGCGCGGAGCTGGTCGGGGTCGAAGCCGCCGCAGAGCAGCCCCACCGTGCGCACGCCGGCGTCGGCCGCCGACTCCGCGTCGCAGGGGCTGTCCCCGACCGCGACCGCGTGGTGCGCCGGCACCCCCAGCCGCCGCAGGCAGGCGACGAAGACGTCCGGGGACGGCTTCGACCGATCCACGTCGTCGGCGGTGGTGGCGGCGTCGAGGAGGTCGCCCACGCCGAGGACGCCGACGTAGACCGCCAGCTCCTCCCGCCTCGACGAGGAGGCGAGCGCCACGCGCGCGCCGCCGCGCCGGATGCGCTGCAGCAGCTGGCGCACCCGCGGGAAGGGGCGGACGAGCGGCAGGTACTCGCGGCGGTAGAGGTCGCCGCGCCAGGACTCCAGCTCCTCGCCGTAGGACCGGAGCTCGACCGGCGAGAGGAAGGCCGGCAGCAGCTGATCGGCGCCCTTGCCGATCTGCGAGCGCACCGCCTCGTAGGGCAGTTCGTGACCGAACCGCGCCAGGGCCTTCCGCCACGCCTGCGCGTGGAGGTCGACGCTGTCCACCAGCGTCCCGTCGACGTCGAACAGCACCGCGGTCGGCACACCTGCATCGTGTCCGGGACGAGGAGCGCGCGCAACCGCAGGCCCCTCCCGGCGCGCGCCCGACGGTTGACACCACCCCCCTCCGTGGCGCATCACGTGCAGCATGCTCCAGAGCTGGAAGTCCCGCGCAGGCAAGCGCTGGCCCCGCGGCCAACGGTTCGCCCTGACTCCCGCCGGGGAGGCGGCCGATCGGGCGTACGCCGAGGCCGTCCGCGAGGCGCGCGCCCTGGGCCGGGATCTGCTCGAGGCGGCGCAGCGGACCTGGGCGGAGCCGCTGGCGCTGCTCCCGGCCGACGCCGTGATCCTGGGCGAGCTCCGGCACGGGCGGCGCAGCGCGCAGGAGCTGGCGCGCGCGCTCGAGGACTGCGGGCTCGGCATCGCCGAGGTGCGGGGCGCGGTGGACCGGCTCACCGACGCCGGCCTGGCGGAGCCCGCCGGGGGCGCCCCGCAGCATCCGATCGTCTGAAGGAACCCCGCGAGCGGCCCTCACTCCTGCGGGAGCCGCCGTCCGGCCTTCTTCTCCGAGAGCCGCTTCTTGCCGGCGATCCGGCGCTCCTTCGACCCGCGGGTGGGGCGCGTCGGCCGGCGCGGCCGCGGGACGTGACAGAGCGCCTGCAGCTTGGCGCGCAGCCGCGCCAGCGCCGCGGCCCGGTTCTGGGGCTGGCTGCGCCGCTCGGTGGCGGTGACGGTGACGCCGGTGGGCCGGTGCACCAGCCGGACCCCGCTCTCGGTCTTGTTCCGGTGCTGGCCTCCGGGACCGCTGGCGACGAAGAAGGTCTCCTCGCACTCCTGCAGCAGCGCCTCGCCGGGGAGCGACAGGGCGCGGCGGGCCTCGGCGCGGGCCCGCGGATCGACGGGGGGCTGCATCGCCAGCGAGAGTAGCCCGCCGCCTCCCCGCCCGCTAGATCGGGCGCATGGGCGACGGCATGTGGGCGCTGGTCTACGACCGGTCGAAGGACGAGTGGGCGAAGTCCCGGGGGCTGCGCAAGCAGCGGGTGGCGCGGCCCACCCTGGACGTCTCCCAGGACTACCGGGACGCGGGCCAGGTGATCGTGAAGACCCGCTACGCGGGCTTCTGCGGCTCGGACCGCGGCATCTGGTTCCGCCGCGCCTTCGGCGACATGATCGCGGAGTCGCTCGACCGCGAGGGCAAGGACGTGCGGGTGGTCGGCCACGAGCTGCTCGGCGAGGTGGTCGAGGCCGGGCCGGAGGCGGAGCGCGACCACGGCTACAAGCCGGGCGACGTGGTCTCCACCGAGAGCCACATCATCTGCAACACCTGCTACCAGTGCCGCATCGGGGACAACCACGTCTGCGAGACGGCGCGCATCATCGGGATCAGCCACGACGGCTGCTTCGCCGAGTACGTGAAGCTCCCGGCGCAGACCCTCTGGCCCACCGACGTCCGCAAGATCCGCCCCGAGGTCGCGGCGCTGCAGGAGCCGTTCGGGAACGCGGTGCACGCCTGCACCAAGGTGAACCTGCGGGGCAAGTCGGTGGCCATCATCGGCTGCGGCACCATCGGCCTGTTCGCGGTGGCGGTGGCGCGGGCGATGGGGGCGCGCCAGGTGATCGGGGTCGAGCCGATGGAGGCCCACATCCGCATGGCGCGGGCGCTCGGCGCGGACGCGGTGGTGGAGCCTTCCAAGGTCACCGGCAACTCCTACGTCCACGACGCCGCCATCACCGGCGAGATCCTGCGGCTCACCGACGGCGTGGGGGTGGACGTGGCCATGGAGATGTCGGGCTCCAACGCCGCCCTCAACACCGCCATCTCGGCGGTGCGCCGCGGCGGGCACGTCATCATGTTCGGGCTGAAGAGCGGCGACGCGGTCATCGAGCAGATCGACAAGGTCATCGTGGAGGGCATCACCCTCCACTCGGTGGTGGGGCGGCGCATCTTCGAGACCTGGCACATCACCCGCAACCTGCTCGAGTCGCGCGACCCGAACATCCACGACCTCGTCTGGTCGGTGATCCTCGAGGAGGGGCGCGGGACCGTGCTCCCCTTCGCCGAGTTCGAGCCGGAGGGGTTCGAGCGGGCCATCCAGGTCCACCCCAAGGTGCTGCTGCGCTTCTGAGCGCGCCGCGACGGGAGCCGCCATGTACGACGACGCAGCCGGGATCTTCCGCGCGCAGCTCGACGCCGCGCGCGCCGCGGGCACCTTCAAGGAGGAGCGGGTCCTGGCCTCGCCGCAGGGGGCGGAGATCCGGGTCGGCGGCCGGACGGTGCTCAACTTCTGCGCCAACAACTACCTCGGCCTCTCCTCGCACCCGGCGGTGCTCGAGGGCGCCCGGCGGGCGCTCGCGGAGCGCGGCTTCGGGCTCTCCAGCGTGCGCTTCATCTGCGGCACGCAGGACCTCCACCAGGAGCTCGAGGCCCGGCTGGCCCGCTTCTTCGGCTTCGAGGACGCGGTCCTCTTCGGCTCCTGCTTCGACGCCAACGGCGGCGTCTTCGAGGCGCTGCTCGGCGAGGAGGACGCCATCGTCTCGGACAGCCTCAACCACGCCTCGCTCATCGACGGCATCCGGCTCTGCCGGGCGGAGCGCCACCGCTACCCCTCGGGCGACCTCGCCGAGGCGGAGCGGCTGCTCCGGGCCACCCAGGGCAAGCGGCTGCGGCTGGTCGCCACCGACGGCGTCTTCTCGATGGACGGCCACCTCGCCCCGCTCGACCGGCTCTGCGATCTCTGCGAGCGCTACCGGGCGCTGCTGCTGGTGGACGACTCGCACGCCTCCGGGTTCGTGGGGCGCACCGGGCGCGGCACCCCGGAGCACTTCGGCGTGCAGGGCCGGGTCGACATCCTCACCTCCACGCTCGGAAAGGCGCTCGGCGGGGCGGCCGGCGGCTTCGTGGCGGCGCGGCGCGAGGTGGGGGAGCTGCTCCGCCAGCGCGCCCGGCCCTACCTCTTCTCGAACACCCTCGCGCCCCCGATCGTCGGCGGCAGCCTCGCGGCGGTGGCGCTCCTCGAGGAGAGCCCCGCCCTGCGCGACCGGCTCATGGAGAACGCCCGCGCCTTCCGCGAGCGCATGACGGCGGCCGGCTTCGAGGTGAGGCCCGGGTTCCACCCCATCGTGCCCATCCTGCTCGGCGAGGCCCGGCTGGCGGTGGACTTCGCCCGCGACCTGCTCGACGAGGGGATCTACGTCGTCGGCTTCAGCTACCCGGTGGTGCCGCAGGGGCAGGCGCGCATCCGCGTGCAGCTCTCGGCGGCGCACACCCCCGAGCAGGTGGAGCGGGCGGTGGCGGCCTTCACCGCGGTGGGGCGGCGGCGCGGGGTGCTGAAGGCGTAGGGCTCACGCGAGCGCGGCGCTCGTCACGCAGTCGTCTTCACCCCGGCCGCACCGGCGCCGGACGGCGCGGCGTCGATGGCCGCCTGGATCTGCTCGATGTCCGGCGGCTTCGAGAGGTGCGCGTCGAACCCGGCCTCCACCGCCCGCCGCTGGTCCGACGGGCTGGCGTAGCCGGTCAGGGCGATGAGGTAGGCGCCGCACAGCGCCGGGTCGGCCCGGATCGCCCGCGCCACCCCGTAGCCGTCCATCCCCGGGAGGCCGATGTCGCACATCACGACCTCCGGCCGGAAGGAATGGCCCTTCTCGAGCCCGCCCGAGCCGTCGAAGGCGACCTCGACCTCGTGCCCGTCCATCTGCAGCACGGCGCGCAGGCTCTCCGCGCCGTCCACGTTGTCCTCGATGACCAGGATGCGACGGCGGCGCGGCGGGCCAGCGGGAGCCGGGGCGCGCGCCGCCGGGGGGGGCGGAGCGAGCGGCAGCCGGACCACCAACTCGGCGCCCTTGCCCTTCCCCTCGCTCAAGGCCTCGACCGTCCCGCCGTGCAGCTCGACCAGCCCCTTCACGAGCGCGAGCCCGAGCCCGAGCCCTCCCAGGCTCCGGGCCAGGGTGAGGTCCGCCTGGCTGAACGCCTGGAAGAGGCGGGGCAGCATGGCTGGCTCGATGCCGGCGCCGTCATCCCGGACCCGCACCTCCGCCCACTCTCCGGCGGCGGCCAGGGAGAGCCGGACCGAGCCGCCGCTGGACGCGAACTTGGCCGCGTTCTGGAGCAGGTTCCCCACCACCTGCGCCAGACGCGTCGCGTCGCCGTCGATCCAGACCGGGCGCTCCGGCCGGAAGACCTCCAACGCCACGTCGCGCCCGGTGAACAAGCTCCGGTGGTCCTCCGCGGTGCGCTCGACGAGCGCTCCGAGCTCGAGGCGCTCCACCTCCACCCGGAGCTTGCCGCGGGAGACGCGGGTGGCGTCGAGGAGATCCTCCACCAGCCGCGCGAGGTGCCCCACCTGCCGCTTGATGACCTGCTGGGCGCGGAGCGCCGGCTCGGCCCCCGGCGGCGAATGATCCATGACGTGGAGGCTGTTGCGGATGGGGGCGAGCGGGTTGCGGAGCTCGTGCGACAGCACGGCCAGGAACTCGTCCTTGCGCTGGTCCGCATCGCGGAGCGCCTCCTCCGCGCGTTCGCGCTCGGCGATGGCCTCCCGGAGGGCCGCCTCGGTCTCCTTCAACCGCGTGACGTCGATGAAGGTGATCACGACGCCGGCGATGAGGTTGGAGGGCGTCCGGTACGGACGGATGCGCATGAGGAACCAGGTCCGCTGCTCCACGGTCCGGATGGTGCGCTCCACCGGTTCGAGCGTCTGCAGCACCCGCTCGACCTCTTGCGGGAGCCCCTCGGCGTCGAAGCGGGCGGTGAAGTCCTGGAGCGATCGTCCCACGTCTCCGTCGGCGAGGCGAAACACGGTCATCGCCTCCGGCGTGAAGCGCGCGATCTTGAGCTGCCGGTCGAGGAACACCGTGGCGATCTCGGTGCCCTGGAAGAAGTTCTGGAGATCGCCGTAGAGGATCTCGAGCTCCTCCACCTTCTTGCTCAGCTCGGCGTTGACGGTATTGAGCTCCTCGTTGACCGACTGCAGCTCCTCCTGCGAGGTCTGCAGCTCCTCGTTGGACGAGTGCAGCTCCTCGTTCACGGACTGCAGCTGCTCGTTGGAGGCGCGGAGCGCCTCGTTGGCGTTCTCGAGCTCATCCACCGTGAACTGCAGGCGTTCACGGGCGCTCTCGAGCGCCGACTCGATCTGGCGGTACCGCTCCAGGGACGGCGCCTCGAGCGGGGTGCCCGGGGCCGCCGCGACCGCTTGCAGCTCCTGGAAGACGACGAGGAAGAGCGCGTCGGGGTCATCCGACGTGGTGGGGAGCGGGCGGACCACCAGGTTGAACCGGCGCTCCATCCCGCCGGCCGTCACCACGAGGTCCCTGTGGGCGACCGGCCCGGCCTGACGTGCCGCGTTGTGGAGCGCGGCCCCGAGCTCGACCTTCAGCTCCCGCCTGGCGAGGTGCATGAGGTTCGTCGCGGGCGCGCCGGCCATGCGCGGCAGGTAGAAGGCCAGGTCCGCGCCCCAGAAGTATCGGATCTCCCCCCGCGCATCGACCACCACCGAGGGCGGCGCGTACTCCTCGAGGACGATGTTCCGGGAGCGCTCGGCGGCGCTTCGCACGTCGGCGCCGCTCCGGCGGGACACCGGGGCCGTCTCGAGCGGCAGCGCGCGCACCGGTCCGCCGGTCGTCAGGTGGAGGATCCCGGGGCGCCGCTCGACGTCGCGGCGGAGGTAGAGGTGGTCCGACCTGTCCGCGACGTCGAAGAGCTCGGGCTCGCTCGCGTCCACGGTCTCGGCCTTGCCGAGGAGCAGGTAGCCACCCGGCCGGAGCGCGTAATGGAACAGGTCGATCACACGCTTCTGGAGCGCCGGCTCGAGGTAGATGAGGAGGTTGCGGCAGGACACGAGATCGAGGCGCGAGAACGGCGGGTCGCGGGTGACGTCGTGCGCCGTGAAGATGCAGAGATCGCGGATGTCCTTCGTGACCGTGTACGCGTCGCCACGGCGGGTGAAGAAGCGGGCGAGCCGCTCCGGGCTCACCTGCCGCTCGATCAAATCCGTGTAGCGCCCGCGCCGAGCCTCGGCGAGCGCGGACTCGTCCACGTCGGTCGCGAAGATCTGCACCGGCGGGGGCCGCGGCATGCGCTCCGCCTGCTCTCGGAACAGCATCGCGAGGGTGTAGGCCTCCTCGCCGGAGGAGCACCCCGCCACCCAGGCCCGGACCCCCTCGGTGGATCGGCGGGCCATCAGGGCCGGGATGGCGATTTGCTCCAGCGTGCGGAACGGCTCGCCGTCGCGGAAGAAGCTCGTGACGTTGATCATCAGGTCGTCGAAGAGGCGGCGGACCTCCGCCTCGTCGCGCCCGAGGAGCTCGACGTACTTGCGCATGGTGGCGCTGTGCGTCGCGGCGATCCGCCTCTGGAAGCGGCGGAGGACGGTGTTGCGCTTGTAGAGGCTGAAGTCGTGGCCCGTCTTTCGGCGAAGGAGGTCGAAGGCCTCCCGGTGCCCCTCCGATTCGCCGCGCGCGCTCTCGCCGGGGTGCGCCCGCCGCTGGGCCGTCAGGCTCGCCAGCGCCGCCGGGAGCTGCTCGACGGGAAGCACCCGGTCCACCATGCCGGTCGCCACCGCGGCCCGCGGCATGCTGTCGTAGGCGGCCTCGGACGGGAGCTGCGCGAACGTCGCTCCCCCGTGCTGCTTGACGGCCTCGATCCCGAGGGCGCCGTCCGACCCGGTCCCCGAGAGGATGATCCCGACCGCGTTCTGGCGCTGGTCGGCGGCGAGAGAGGTCAGGAAGGCGTTGATCGGCAGCCAGCCTGGCCGAGGCCCGCTCGCGACGAGGCGCAGCGTTCCTCCTTCCACCAGCAGTCCGGCCCCACGCGGCATGACATAGACGTGATCCCGCTCGACGCGCTGCCCTTCGGTGGCGAACGTCACCGGGATGCGGCTGGCTCGCCCCAGGATCTCCGCCAGGATGCTGTCGTGCTCGGGGTCGAGGTGCTGCACGAGGACGTACGCCAGGCCGCTGCCCGTCGGCACCTGGCGCAAGAATCGCTCGAGGGCCTCGAGGCCGCCCGCCGAGGCGCCGATGCCGACGACGAGCAGGCGCTCGCCCTCCTCGAACTTCCACGCGGCTTCCTGCTCGTCTCTGTCCAGGGTCACGTGGCATCTCGAGTGAAGCGCGCGACTCGCCTTCCGATGGGCCAGTAGAGCATTATGGCGGTCCAGCCCCCCCGAAGCGACAGCCAAGTGGCGCGCCTCCCGTCAGCGCCGCTACCCGTGGAAGCAGCGAGCGGGAACCACCGTCAGGAAGGCGACCCCTGCTCCGTTGGGGTCGACTCGATGAACCCGGCGACCACCTCCGCGAAGCGCTCGGGGTACTCGGCGTGCGGGAAGTGTCCCGCGTTCTCGAAGATCTCGAGCCGGCTGCCCGGGATGGCCACGTGGGCGGCGTGCGCGTGGCTGAGCGGGATCATGGGGTCCCGATCCCCCCACACGATCAAGGTGGGGCGAGCAGCGGAGAGGTGGAGCCGATCGCTCGCGCTGACCGCCTGCCCGCCGTGGTCCACCACCGCGCGCAGCTCGCGTACGAAGGCGCGCCGCATCTCGGGGTCGGCCAGCGACGAGTAGGCCTGCCACCCTTCGTGCAGGCGGGGCGACTGGATGCCCTGCTCGCGCATCCACGAGAACAACGCGTTCCCGCGCTCGCGCACGAACGACGGCGCGATGAGGGGCAGCACCCACTCGGCTCCCGGCAAGGCGAGCAGGCGGAGCGCCGGGTGGATCTCCCGGCCCAGCCCTCCGCTCGCGACGAGGACCATGCGCTCGCAGATCTCCGGATGCTGGTAGGACAGCTGCAGGGCGATGCCGCCCCCGAGGGAGTGGCCCACGACCGTGGAGCTGGGGATGGCCAGGCCTCCGAGCAGATCGCGCAGGAAGGACGCGTGCGCGCCCAGCGAGTAGTCGCCCTGCGGCTTGTCCGATTCGCCGTGGCCCAGCAGATCGGGCGCGAGGACGCGGTACCGGAGCGCCAGGCGCCTCATGGCCTCCTCCCAGGTGCTCGAGCTGCCCGCGATGCCGTGGATGAGCAGGATGGTCTGCCCTTGGCCTTCCATCCGGTAGGCCAGGGTGTGCCCGTTCACCGATCGCCGGCGCAGCTCGAACATGCGCGCTCAGGGTATCCCCTCCGGACAAGGGGGGCACGTGCTGCCGGCGGTGTCGCTCGGATACAAGCTGGCGGACACCGTCCGGCTGGGCGTGGGCGCCGGCCTGTCGATCGCCACCTACTCGGACGAGGAGACGTTCGCGGGGCTGGCCCCCATCTCGGGCCGTACCGTCGGATACAAGTTCTGAGCTCCGGCACCGCACCGTCCATTCGGTGCGCGCGCAACGCCCGCTCGGTGAGACGACGAGATTTGGGTGCGGTCCCTGGGCCAAGCTCGATCTCGCCCTGAAATTCCGCGGCTCGCGGCTCGGCACGTCCCCTGCATCGACTCAGCGGCATCATGTCCAACCTCGACCGCAACGCCACCATCGCCCAGATCGTCACCGAGCACGCCTTCGCCGCCCGGGTTTTCCAGAAGCACGGCCTCGACTACTGCTGCCACGGCGACGTCCGCCTGCCGGAGGCTTGCCGGCCGAAGGGGCTCGATCCCGAGGCGGTCTTCGCCGAGGTGGAGGCGGCCCTCGCCGACGGCCCGGGAACGCCCGAGCCGGACGCCCGCGCCCTCACCACCGCCGGGCTGGTGGCGCGCATCGTCGATCGCCACCACGGCTACCTGCGGCGCGCGCTCCCGGCCATCGCCCCCATCGCCGAGAAGGTGGCGCGGGTGCACGGCCCGCACGACCCGCGGCTGCGCGAGGTCCACGCCGTCTTCGGCGCCCTCTCGGACGCCCTGCTGCCGCACCTCGACGAGGAGGAGGAGGTCCTCTTCCCCGCGCTCATGTCGCGCCGGCCCGACCCGGCCCTGCTCTCGCGCGAGCTCGACAAGATGCTGACCGAGCACCTCGCGGTGGGGGACATGCTGGCCCGCCTCCGGAAGCTCACCGACGACTTCACCCTGCCCGAGTGGGGCTGCAACACCTACCGCGTCCTCCTGACGGAGCTCGACTCGCTCGAGGCCGACATCCTCGAGCACGTGCACCTCGAGAACCACGTGCTCGTGCCCCGCTTCGCCCCGGCGAACTGACCCGCGCGGCCGGGACCTGCCCTCCCGGCCGGATCGCTCCGAGGCCGGCAGGCTTCGCGCCCGCGGATCAGGCGAGCCGCCGCCGGAACCGCGCCGCCGCCACGCCGAAGATGGCGACGCCGAAGACCCCGAGGGCGAGCAGCTGCGGCCAGAGCTCGGCGGCGCCGGCCCCCTTCTGCAGCACCGCGCGCGTGACCTCGCCGTAGTAGCGGAGCGGGTCGAGGAAGGTCACGAGCTGCAGCAGGCGCGGCATGCTGGCGATGGGCGTGACCACGCCCGCGAGCAGCACCGCCGGGAGGACGAAGAGGAACCCGGCGAGGAAGGCCTGCTGCTGGGTGTGGCTCGTGGTCGAGATGAGGAGCCCGATGCCGAGCGTGGTGAGCAGGTAGAGCAGGGTGCCGGCGCCGAGCACGGCGAGGCTGCCCCGGAGCGGCAGGTCGAAGAGGACGGTCCCCACCGCCAGCACCAGCAGCACGTCGAGGAGCCCCAGCGCCAGGAAGGGGATCATCTTGCCGGCGAGGAGCTCGGCGGGGCGCACCGGCGTCACCAGCACCTGCTCGAGCGTCCCCGACTCCCGCTCGCGGGCGAGCCCCATGGCGGTGACGATGGTGGTGACCACCACCAGCAGCATGGCGAGCACGCCCGGGATCATGAACGGGGGGGTGCGCAGCGATGGGTTGTAGAAGATCCGGGGGACGAGCCGGAGCAGCGGCGCCCGGCCGGTCCGCGCGGCGGCGAGCTCGGTCGCGCGCTCGCCGAAGTACCGGCTCGCCGCGGCGCCCGCGACGGTGGCCCGGTTCGGATCGGTGCCGTCGAGCACCGCCTGGACCCGGGCCGGCCGGCCGGCCAGCAGGTCCTCGCCGAACCCGGGCCGGAGCACCAGCGCCACCGCGACCTCGCCCCGGTCCATCGCCGCCATGGCCGCCTCGCCGGTCGGGAAGGTGGCGGCGCGGCGCAGGGTGCCGTCGGCGAGCAGTCGCCGGAGGTGGAGCCGGCTCTCCGGCGTGCGGTCCCCGTCCACCACCGCCGCGGGCACCCGGTCCACCTGGAAGTCCACGGCGTACCCGAAGAGCACGGTCTGGACCAGCGGGGCCACCACCAGCATGAAGACGATGCGCCGGTCGCGCAGCGTCTGCAGCCACTCCTTGCGCGCCACCGCGGCGAGCCGCACCCAGCTCGCGCCGCCGCTCACGCCAGCCTCCGCTGGAACCGGGCGGTCGCGAGGGCCAACACCACGAGCGTGAAGGCCGCCAGCGCGGCCAGGTCCGGCCAGAGCACCGCGAGGCCGTTCCCCTTCAGCATCGCCCCGCGCAGCCCGTGCACGAGGTAGCGGGCCGGCACCACCCGGGAGATGGCCTGCAGCGGCGCCGGCATGTTCTCGATGGGGAAGAGCATGCCGGAGAGGAGCATCGAGGGCAGGAGCGAGGACAGGGAGCCGGCCTGGGTGGCGACGAGCTGGTTGCGGGTGACCACCGAGATGAAGAGCCCCTGCCCGAGCATCCCGGAGAGGAAGAGCAGCCCGAGCGCGAAGATCAGCCCCAGGTTGCCCAGGATGGGCACCTCGAACACCGCCGCGCCCACGGTGAGCACGAGCAGGAACTGCACCAGGCCGATGGCGAGGTAGGGCAGCAGCTTGCCGAGCACGATCTCGAGCCGCCCCACCGGCGAGGCGAAGAGCTGCTCCATCGAGCCGCGCTCCCACTCCCCGGCCACCGCCAGCGCCGTCAGCAGCACCGCGGCGATGGCGAGCAGGTAGGCGGCGAGCCCGGGGACGAGGTAGACGGCGGAGCGGCCGGCGGGGTTGTAGCGCGTGAGCACGTCCACCCGCACCGGGGGCGCGGCGGCGACGCCCGCGAGCCGCCCCGCCTCGGCGCGCACCACGGCGTCGGCCTTGGCGAGCACCTGGTTGGCGGTGGTGCCGTCGGCGCCGTCCACCAGCAGCTCCACCGGGGCGGGCCGCCCGGCGGCGAGGCGGCGGGCGTACCCCCAGGGGATCACCAGCACCGCGTTCGCGCGGCCGCGCCGGAAGAGCGCGTCCGCCTCCTCCGGCGCCGCCCGCGCCACCTGCTCGAACTCGTGGGTGGAGGTGAAGGCCCGGACCAGCTCCCGCGACCGATCGCTCTGGTCGGCGTCGGCCACCGCCAGCGGCAGCCGGTCCACGTCGAAGCTCACGCCGTAGCCGAAGAGGAGCAGCATCACCACCGGCATGACCAGCGCCAGGTAGAGGGTGCGCGGGTCGCGCCGGACGTGCAGCGCCTCCTTGAAGGACATGGCGCCGACGCGGGTCGCGAACCGGGAGAGCCTCGCGCTCACGCGGCGCCCCCTTTTCCGCCGCCGACCACCGCCAGGAACACGTCCTCCAGCGTGGGCGCCGCCGGGGTGAGCGCGAGGTCCCGCGCGCCGCCGCCGCGGAGCGCGTCGGCCACCCGCCCGGCGTCGATCCGG
>JAJXVM010000076.1 GCA_021782135.1 Myxococcales bacterium
GCCCGGCTCCCGCGCCGCCTCCGCCGGCCGGCCCGCCCGCGGGCGCGCAGCGCGACTCGGGCGGCGGCTCGCCGGCCGCTCCGTATTCTCCCACCGACAAGGGCTGCGGCTCCCCGAGCCTCCTGGCCGTGCGGATGGAGGTGGGCGAGTGTGCGCGCTGCAAGCTCGGGCCGACCCGGACGAAGCTGGTCTTCGGGGTGGGAAACCCGGACGCCGACCTGATGTTCGTGGGCGAGGGGCCCGGCGCCGACGAGGATCTGCGGGGAGAGCCCTTCGTGGGCAGGGCCGGCCAGCTGCTCACGAAGATGATCGAGGCGATGGGGTTCTCTCGCGCCGACGTCTACATCGCCAACGTGGTGAAGTGTCGCCCGCCGGGAAACCGCAACCCCGAGCCCGACGAGATCGAGGCCTGCGAGCCGTTCCTCAAGGCCCAGATCGCCGCGGTGAGGCCGAAGGTGATCGTGGCGCTCGGAAAGTTCGCGGTGGCGACCCTCCTGCGCGATCCCACCCCCATCGGCAAGGTCCGCGGCCAATGGCGGTCCTATGAAGGCGTGAAGCTCATGCCCACCTTCCACCCCGCCTACCTGCTCCGAAGCCCCCAGGAGAAGGGGAAGGCCTGGGAGGATCTCAAGCTCGTGATGCGAGAGTTCGGGAAGGTGCCGCCGGGGAGGTGAGCGTGCGAAGGGTGCCGGTGGTCGGGCTGGCCGTGCTGCTCGCCGCGAGCTTCGGGCTCGCGAGCGCGGGCGCGGCGGAGCCTGCGCAGGCCGCCGACGCGGGCCGCCCGCGGGTGCTCTCGATCACCCTCGCCGAGCCGATCACCGCCGGCTCCGCGGAGTACCTCGAGTCGGCGCTCGCCCGCGCCCGCGCGCAGGGGTTCGCGCTGGTCGCGATCACCCTCGACACGCCGGGCGGCGCGCTCGACGCCACCCGCGAGATGGTCCAGGCGATGCTCGCCTCGGAGGTGCCGGTCGCGGTCTGGGTCGGGCCGGCCGGCGCGCGCGCCGGGTCGGCCGGGCTGTTCCTCACCCTCGCCGCGCAGGTCGCGGCCATGCACCCCGCCTCCAACATCGGCGCCGCCCACCCGGTCGCCGAGGGGGGCGGCGACGTGGAGAAGCAGGCCGGCAAGGAGATGGCGAAGAAGGTGGAGAACGACACCGCCGCCTTCGCCCGCGCCATCGCCAAGGCTCGCGGCCGCAACGCCGAGTGGGCCGAGAAGGCGGTGCGCCAGAGCGTCTCGGTGACCGCCGAGGAGGCGCTCCGGCTCAAGGTGGTGGACGCGGTCCTGCCCGACCTGCCCGCCGTGGTCGCGTTCGCCGACGGGCGCACGGTCGAGGTGGCCGGCAAGCCGCGCGTGCTCCACACCCGCGGCGCCGTCATCGAGCCGCTCGCGAAGACGGTCCGCCAGCGCACGCTCTCCTTCCTCGCCGACCCGAACGTCGCCGCCATCCTCATGCTGCTCGGGATGCTCGGGCTCGGGCTCGAGCTCTACCACCCGGGGTCGATCGTCCCCGGCGTGCTCGGCGGCTTCTGCCTCTTCCTCGCGTTCCTCGCCTCGCGCGTCATCCCGGTCAACGCCGGGGCGGTGGTGCTGCTCCTCGCCGGGGCGGCGCTGCTGGTCTTCGAGGGCTACACGCCGACGCACGGGGTCGCGGCGGCCGTCGGCGTGGCCTGCGTGGCGGTCGGCACCCTGCTCTTCATCGACAAGGGCTCCCCCGACTACCGGTTCGATCCGGCCGCCTTCTCCCTCTCGCCCCTGGTGGTCTGGCCGACCCCGCTGGCGGTCTCCGGCCTCATGCTCTTCGTCGCCTGGAAGGTGGTCGGCTCCCGGCGCCGGCGGCTGCAGGCGGGGGCGCCGGGGCTCGTGGGCGAGGTCGGCGAGACCCTCTCCGACGTCGGCCCGGCGGGGGGCGAGGTGTTCGTCCACGGCGAGTACTGGCAGGCCCGGAGCGCCGCCCCGCTGCCGCGCGGGTCCCGGGCGCGGGTGGTGGCGGTCGACGGACTCCGGCTCACGGTGGTGGCCGAGCAGGGCGCGGGCGGGGTACAACAGGGGCGCTGAGGTCTTCACCCGACGTTCACGCTCGCAGCGGAGGCGCCATGCAGTCGCTCGGCCTGCTCATCCCCGTCGCCCTGGTGGTCGTCTGGTTCATGTCCGGGCTCCGCATCATCAACGAGTACGAGCAGGGGGTGGTGCTCCGACTCGGCCGCTTCGTCGGCCTGCGCACCGCCGGGCTGAAGTGGATCGTCCCCTTCATCGATCGCATGATCGTCATCGACATGCGCGTCACCGCGGAGCAGGTGCCGCCGCAGGACGTCATCACCCGCGACAACGTCTCGGTGAAGGTCTCGGCGGTCATCTACTTCCGGGTGCTGCAGGCCGAGCGCGCCTTCCTGCAGGTGACCGACTTCCTCTTCGCGACCAGCCAGATGGCGCAGACCACGCTGCGCTCGGTCCTCGGCCAGCTGGAGATGGACGACCTCCTCAGCCAGCGCGAGAAGATCAACCGGCAGCTGCAGGAGATCATCGACCGGCACACCGAGCCCTGGGGCGTGAAGGTGACCGCGGTGGAGGTGAAGCAGGTCGACCTCCCCGACGAGATGCGCCGCGCCATGGCCAAGCAGGCCGAGGCGGAGCGCGAGCGGCGGTCCAAGATCATCGCCGCCGAGGGCGAGTTCCAGGCCGCCGAGAAGCTCGGCAAGGCGGCGGACGTCATCACCCGCAGCCCGGGCGCGCTGCAGCTGCGCTACATGCAGACGCTGGTGGAGATCGCCACCGAGAAGAACTCCACCATCCTCTTCCCGCTGCCGATCGAGCTGGTGAAGCCGTTCCTGCAGCTCGGCGAGAAGCTGGAGAAGGGCGAGAAGTAGGCAGCGCAGCTTCCTGGCCGCCCCTCCCCAGCCCTCCCCACGCGGCGGGGAGGGGGCCGCCCGAGCGCCCCCAGGACTCTCCCTCTCCCGCGAAGCGGGGGAGGGGCGGGGAGGGGGGCGCCCCTACAGCTCCGCGACGATGGTCCCGTCGGGCAGCGAGTAGGCCCGGGCCATCACCTGCGTGTTGAAGGCGAAGCCGGCGGGGCCGGTGGGGCCGAGGACGATCAGGCCGCCCTCGCCGTCGAGCCGCGCCCCGACCTCCTGGATGGTGGCCTGCGCCGCCTCGGCGGCGGTGGCGCCGCGCCCCACCAGGTCGGCGGCGTGACGCGCCACCGTGAGCTGGATGAACCGCTCGCCGTGGCCGGTGCCGGAGGCGGCCGCCAGCCGGTCGTCGGCGTAGGTGCCGGCGCCGATGATGGGCGTATCGCCGACGCGCCCCGGCAGCTTCATCGCCATGCCGCCGGTCGAGGTGGCGGCGGCGAGGTGGCCGGCGCGGTCGCGGGCCACCGCGCCCACGGTGCCGGTCTTGGTGCCGGGCGAGCCCCGCCGCGAGGCCTCGTAGCGGGCGCGCTGCGCCGGGGTGACGAGCGCCGCGTTCTCGATCGCCGGGATGCCGACCTCGCGGGCGAAGAGGGAGGCCCCCGGCCCGGCGAGCAGCACGTGGTTCGAGCGCTCCATGACCAGGCGCGCCAGGGTGACCGGATTCTTCACGTCCCGCACCACCGCCACCGCGCCGCAGCGCAGGGTGGCGCCGTCCATGATGGAGGCGTCGAGCTCCGCCTCGCCGACGGCGTTGAGCACCGCGCCGGTCCCGGCGTTGTAGGTCGGATCGTCCTCCAGGATCCGCACCGCCGCCTCCACCGCCACCAGGGCGCTGCCGCCCTGCGCCAGGACCCGGTAGCCCTCCTCGGCGGCGCGGCGCACGCCGACGAGGCGCGGCGCGTCGGCGAGGCCGGAGGAGGCGGGGTCATCGGCGCCGAGGTGGCCGGCGCCTCCGTGGACGATGATGGCGGGGGCACGGTGGTCCTGCATCGCGGCTTCTCCCAGAAGGGGGGGATGGGGCCTTATACCTTTGAGGCCCCCGGAAGCTACCGATATGTTTCCTGACCCGCCGGGCGCCGCCTGGGCTCCGGCGCACACCGAGACAGGAGCGTACACATGGCTGGTCGCGAGGTGGTGATCGTCGGAGCGGCTCGGACCCCGATCGGCTCGTTCCTCGGCTCGCTGTCGAGCGTACCGGCTCCGCGCCTGGGCGCGGTGGCCATCCGGGCGGCGGTGGAGCGCGCCGGGATCGACCCCGAGGCGGTGCAGGCGGTCTGGATGGGCAACGTGCTGCAGGCGGGGGAGGGGCAGGCGCCCGCCCGGCAGGCGGCGCTCTTCGGAGGGCTCCCGGAGCGCACCCCCTGCGTCACGCTCAACAAGGTCTGCGGCTCCGGCCTCGAGGCGGTCATCACCGCCGCGCGCGCCATCGCCCTCGGCGACCTCGAGGTGGCGGTCGCGGGCGGAATGGAGTCGATGAGCAACGCCCCCTACTACGCCCCCAAGGTCCGCACCGGCGCGCGCATGGGGAACGTCGAGCTCGTCGACGGGATGGTCTTCGACGGCCTCACCGACGCCTACGACCACCAGCACATGGGGATGTGCGCGGAGGCCTGCGCCGCCACCTACGGCTTCAGCCGCGCCGCCCAGGACGAGTACTCGATCGAGTCCACGCGCCGCGCCATGGCCGCCCAGGCGGCGGGCGCCTTCCGCGCCGAGATCGCGCCGGTGGAGATCGAGGGCAAGAAGGGCGAGAAGGTGGTGGTCTGCGACGACGAGGGGCCGAAGAACGCGCGCCCGGAGAAGATCCCCACCCTCAAGCCGGTCTTCAGGAAGGACGGCACGGTCACCGCCGCCAACGCCTCCTCCATCAACGACGGGGCGGCCGCGGTGGTGCTCATGAGCGCCGAGCGCGCGGCGCGCGAGGGCCGGCCGGTGCTGGCGCGGCTGCGGGCCTGGGGCGCCGCGGCGCGCAAGCCGGCCGAGTTCACGATCGCCCCCGCCGACGCCATCAACTTCACGCTCGGCAAGGCCGGCCTGAAGCCCTCCGACGTCGAGCTCTGGGAGGTGAACGAGGCCTTCGCGGTGGTGGCGCTCGCCAACAACAAGCTCCTCGGGATCGACGCCAAGGACGTGAACGTGCGCGGCGGCGCGGTGGTGCTCGGCCACCCCATCGGCGCCTCGGGGGCTCGCATCCTCGTGACGCTGATCCACGCGATGAAGGACCTCGGCAAGAAGCGCGGCCTCGCCAGCCTCTGCATCGGCGGCGGGGAGGCGGTGGCCCTCGTCGTCGAGAGGTGAGCCGTGAACAAGCTCGTGGAGTCGGCCGACGCGGCGGTGGCGGACATCCCCGACGGCGCCACGCTGATGGTGGGCGGCTTCGGGCTCTGCGGGAACCCGGAGAACCTCATCGCCGCCCTGCACCGCAAGGGCGTGAAGGGGCTCACCATCATCTCCAACAACTGCGGCACCACCGACCAGGGGCTCGGGGTCCTGCTGCAGGCGAAGCAGGTGAAGAAGATGGTCTCGTCCTACGTGGGCGAGAACAAGGAGTTCGAGCGGCAGTACCTCTCGGGCGAGCTGGAGGTCGAGCTCGTCCCGCAGGGCTCGCTGGCCGAGCGCATCCGGGCGGGCGGGGCCGGCATCCCGGCCTTCTACACCGCCACCGGGGTGGGCACGCAGGTGGCCGAGGGCAAGGAGGTGCGCGCCTTCGACGGGCGCGAGTACCTCCTCGAGCGCGCGCTGCGCGCCGACTTCTCCCTGGTGAAGGCCTGGAAGGCCGACGCCTGGGGCAACCTCGTCTTCCACGAGACGGCGCGGAACTTCAACCCGACCATGTGCGCCGCGGGCCGGGTGTGCATCGTCGAGGCCGAGCGGATCGTGCCGGTGGGCGAGCTCGACCCGGACCAGATCCACGTCCCGTCCATCTACGTGAAGCGGCTCCTGCAGGGCCGCGACTACCGGAAGCCCATCGAGCGGCGCACCGTGCGGCCGCGGAGGGGAGCCTAGCCATGGCGCTCTCGCGGGAGCAGATCGCGAAGCGGGTGGCGCGGGAGCTGCGCGACGGGTTCTACGTGAACCTGGGCATCGGCATGCCCACCCTGGTCTCCAACTACGTCCCCCCCGGCGTGGAGGTGGTGCTCCAGTCCGAGAATGGCATGCTGGGGATCGGCCCCTACCCCCACGAGGGCGAGGAGGACCCGGATCTCATCAACGCCGGCAAGGAGACCGTCACCGCCATCCCCGGCACCGCCTACTTCTCGTCGGCCGAGTCGTTCGCGATGATCCGCGGCGGGCACATCGACCTCGCCATCCTGGGCGCGCTCGAGGTCTCGGAGGAGGGCGACCTCGCCAACTGGCTCGTCCCCGGCAAGATGGTGAAGGGGATGGGCGGCGGGATGGATCTGGTGGCGGGCGCGAAGCGGGTCATCGTGACCATGGAGCACGCCACCAAGGACGGCCGGCCCAAGATCCTGCGCCGCTGCTCGCTCCCGCTCACCGGGCGCCGCTGCGTCTCCGCCGTCTGCACCGACCTCGCCTACCTGGAGGTCACGCCGCAGGGGCTCACCGTCCGCGAGCTCGCCCCGGGCGTCACGCTGGAGCAGGTGCAGGCCCTCACCGAGCCGAGGCTCCGCGCCGCGCCCGACCTTCGGGTCCTGGAGGCATGACCCCGCCCATCGTGACCTTCCTGAGCGACTTCGGCGCCGGGTCGGGGTACCCGGCGCAGATGAAGGGGGCGGTGCTGCAGCGGCTCCCGAGCGCGCAGCTCGTCGATCTCTCGCACGAGGTGCCGCGGTACGACATGCTGGCCGGCGCCCTCCTGCTCGAGGCGTGTGTCCCGCGCTTCCCCCGCGAGGCGGTCCACTGCGCGGTGGTCGATCCGGGGGTCGGCACCGCGCGCCGCGCCCTGTGCGTCGTGGACGGGGAGGGCCGGCGACTGGTCGGCCCGGACAACGGGCTCTTCACCCCCTTCCTCGGCGAGGAGGCGCGCGCGTTCGCGCTCGAGGACCCGCGCCACGTCCCGGCCCCGGAGAGCGCCACCTTCCACGGCCGCGACCTCTTCGCGCCGGTGGCCGCCTTCCTGGCGGGGGGCGGGGATCCGGAGTGGCTCGGCCCGCGGGTGGCGTCGCCCGTCCGGCTGCCCTGGCCGGTGGCGGTGCGCGAGGGCGCGCGGGTTCGCGGCGAGTGCCTGCTGGTGGATCCCTTCGGCAACCTCGTCACCAGCATCCGGGCCACCGACCTCGGCGGCCGGGCGGTGCGGGAGGCGCGGGTCGAGGGGCGGGCGGCGCGCTTCGTGCGCACCTTCGGCGACGGGGCGGAGGGCGAGCTCCTGGTGCTCCTCGGCAGCGGCGGCCGGGTCGAGGTCGCGGTGCGCCAGGGGAGCGCGGCGGAGCGGTTCGGGCTGGAGCGCGGGGCCCCCGTCGTGCTCGCGCTCGATGGAGCCCCCTGCTAGAGTCGGGCCGACGTGGCCAGCCAACCTGCCGACGAGAGGCGCCGCTCGATCCGGATCCAGCACGAGCTGCCGGTGGCCTACCGCAGCGTGGGCGGGTTCCTCTCCGATTGGGCGACCGACATCAGCCGCGGTGGGCTCTTCATCAACACCCGCAAGCCGCTGGCGGTCGGCACCCCGGTCCGGATCCTGCTGCAGCTCCCGGAGGGGCAGCGGCCGGTGGCCATCGAGGGCCGCGTCGCGCGCGTCCTGGAGCCGGGCAACGCGGTGAACGCCGCGCCGGGCATGGGCGTCGAGTTCACCGACCTCGACGGTCCCAAGCGCCGGGAGCTCGAGTCCTGGGTCGAGCGGCTGCGGCGGGCCCTCGAGCCCGACTAGGCTTCCGGGGTGCGCGTGGAGCTCGAGATCGAGGATCTCGCCCCGGGCGGCGAGGCGCTGGGCCGCGCCGCTGGCCGGCCGGTCTACGTCCCATTCGCCGCGCCCGGCGACCGGGTGGAGGTCGAGCTGCCGCCCGGGGACGGACCGGCCCACGCCGAGCTGCTGCGGGTCCTCCGGCCCGGCGCGGCCCGCGTCCAGCCGCCCTGCCGCCACTTCGGCCCGGGCGACGGCGGCGACGGTTCGGATCGCGAGTGCGGCGGCTGCGAGTGGCTCCACGTCGACTACGCGCGCCAGCTCGCCGCCAAGGAGCGGAGCTTCGCCGAGACCCTGCGGCGCATCGGCCGGCTCGCGCCCGGCAGCTACCCCCTGCGCCCCATCGTGCCCTCGCCGGCGCCCTTGCGGTACCGCTGCCGAGCCAAGCTGCACCTCGATCGCGCCCGCGGGCGGCTGGCCTTCTTCCGCCGCCGCTCCCACGCGCCGGTGCCGCTTTCCGAGTGCCACCTCCTCGAGCCGGGGCTCGACGCCCTGCGCGAGGCGCTCGGGCCGGCGCTGACGCAGGCCCGGCTCGCCGCGCGCGAGGTGCGGCTCGAGTGGTCGGAGGCGCAGGGGCGCGGGGCGGCGGCGCTCGAGCTCCCCGAGGTCACGCCGGCGGTCGGGCGTCGCGCCGAGGGGCTGCTGCGCCTCGTCCCCGGCCTCGCCGGGCTGGTGCTCCTGCGGGAGGGGCGGCCGCCCGTGCTCGTCGGGGACCCGGTGCTGCGCCACCTGCGCGATCCGGCCGCCGCCGCCGCCGGCCTGCAGCGCTCGCGCCCGGACGTCTTCCAGCAGGCCAACCGCGGGGCGAACGCGATCCTGGTGCGGGAGGCGCTGGCGCTGCTCCGGCCGGCGGGCGCGCGCGTGCTCGAGCTCTACTGCGGCGCCGGCAACTTCACCGGGCCCATCGCGCGGGGGGCGGCGGCGGTGACCGCGGTGGAAGGGCAGGGGCCCTCGCTGGAGCTGGCGCGCCGCGACCTGGCCGGCGCGCCGGTGCGCTTCGTCTCCGGCGACGCGCTGGCGGTCGCGGGTGGGCTGGCGCGCGAGCCGTCCGGGCCGCGCTTCGAGGCGGCGCTCCTCGATCCCCCGCGCGACGGCGCCCGCGGCGTCGGCCCGCTGCTCTCCCGGCTCGGGGTGGTGCGCGCGGTCTACGTCTCCTGCGACCCCGCCACCTTCGCCCGCGACCTGCGAGGCTGCGTGGAGGCCGGGTACCGGGTCGGCGCGGTGCGGCCCTTCGACCTCTTCCCGCAGACGCACCACGTGGAGGGGCTGGCGCTGCTGGAGCGCTGACCGCCCGCGCGCCGCCGGCTCAGCCCCGCTCGACGGGCCTGCCGCTGCGGGACCACTCGCTGTACGAGCCGACGTACAGGGAGGCCCCGTCGAGCCCCGCCAGCTCCAGCGCCAGCAGGGTGTGGCAGGCCGTCACCCCCGACCCGCAGTGGACCACCAGCCGCTCCGGCGGCGTCCCGTCGAGGAGCCGGAGGTAGGCCCGCCGCAGCTCCTCGGGCGCGCGGAAGCGGCCGTCCGGGCCCAGGTTCTCGGTGAGCGGCAGGTTGAGCGTCCCCGGGATCCGGCCCGCCACCGGCTCGAACGGGTCCGACTCGCCCAGCCAGCGGGTCCGGGCGCGCACGTCGAGCACCTTCCAGCCCGGATCCGAGAGGCAGCGCCGGACGCGCTCGGCGCCGGCGGTGGGGCGCCGCCAGCCGTCGCACGGGTACGGGGGCAGGGCGGGGACCGCCGCCGGCGGCTCGCCAGTCAGCTCCAGCCCGGCCGCCTGCGCCGCCGGGAGCCCGCCGTCGAGCACCGCCACCCGCTCGTGGCCGACGGCTCGCAGCATCCACCAGAGCCGGCTGGCGGCGTTCGCGCCGCCGGCCGCGTCGTAGGCCACGACGAAGGTCTCGGGACCGATGCCCCAGGCGCCGAGCCGGCGGGACCAGGCCGCGAGGTCCGGCAGGGGGTGCCGGCCGCCGCGGGCCGGGTCGAAGCCGGGCTCGCTGGCGGTGCTGAGCTGGAGGTTCACGTCGGCGTGGAGGGCGCCCCGCAGGTGCCCCGCCGCGTAGACGTCCGCGCCGGCGCGCGCGTCCATCAGGCGGAAGGGCGCGGGGGGCGACGCGAGCCACGACGCGGAGACGATGGGGCCGAAGGTCATCTCCCGGTCATAACCGGTCGACGGCGTCCGTGGCGAGCCCGGCGCCGGGGCGGGGCGCGCCGAGCGCCCGCAGCCGCTCCACCAGCGTCGGGTGCGAGTAGTGCCAGGCGCTGTACCAGGGGTGCGGGTCGAGGTTGGCGAGGTTCTCGGCGTTGAGCTTGGTGAGCGCGGAGGCGAGCGCGCCGGGCTCGGGCACCAGCGCCGCCGAGTACCGGTCGGCCTCGTACTCGTGGCGCCGCGAGAGCCAGGAGGCGAGCGGCGCGAGGAAGAAGGTGAAGGCCCCGCCGCCGATGGCGAAGAGGGCGAGCGCGACCTGGTAGGAGGGGGCGGCGAAGCCGAAGGCGCGGTAGAGCGGCGGCCAGGGCACGAGCAGCGACAGGACCCAGAGCGTGACCAGCTGGCCGAGGACGCCGAGCGCGAGCCGCTTGTGGACGTGGCGTCGCTGGTAGTGGCCGATCTCGTGGGCCAGCACCGCGGCCGCCTCGGGCACGGTCATCCGCTCCACCAGCGTGTCGAAGAGGACGATGCGCGGCCGGAAGAAGCCGGTGAAGTAGGCGTTCCCGTGGCCGGAGCGGCGCGAGGCGTCCATCACGAACAGCCCGCGGGTGCGGAAGCGGGCCGCCTCCGCCAGCGCCTCGAGCCGCTCCTTGAGCGGCCCCTCGGGCAGGGGCGCGAAGCGGTTGAAGAGCGGGGCGACGAAGGCCGGCCAGAGCCAGACCATGAGCACCTGCACCGCGGTGAGGAAGCCCGCCAGCCAGAGCCACCAGCCCCGGCCGGTGAGGGCCATGAAGCCGTAGACCGCGTAGAGCAGCGGCAGGCCGAGCGCCGCCGAGACCAGGAGCCCCTTCAGGTGATCGGCGAGCCAGAGCCGGAAGGTGGTCCGGTTGAAGCCGAAGCGGGCCTCGATGACGAAGGTGCGGTAGAGCGAGAAGGGGAGCCCGAAGAGCGAGAACAGGATCGCCACCAGCGCCAGGAAGGCCACGAAGCGGTGGGCCCCGCCGAGGCCGCGGGCCGCGAGCGCGCGGTCGAGCGCCGGCAAGAGGCCGGAGAGGAGCACCGCCAGCGTGAAGACGGCCGAGAAGGCGCCGGAGACGAGGGCCAGCCGGCCGTTGGCGAGGGTGTAGGCGCGGCTCCGGGCGGCGGCCTCGGCCTCCACGAGCCCGGCGAGCGGGGGCGGCACCTGGCCGCCGGAGCGGGCGGCTCGCCGCAGGTTCAGGAGGAGGAGCGCCGTCTCGACGAGGTACTCGGCGGCGAAGAAGACCAGGAAGGCGCGGACGACCAGGGAGGGCATGGGCGGCCCCTCCATAGCAGGCCCGCGCCCGCCGCGCAGCCGCCCTTCACGCCCGGGGGCCGCTCCCGCGGACGCGCCCCGCCTCGAGCTCGAGCACGTGGTCGATGGAGGAGATGAGGTCGGAGGCGTGGTGGCTGGCGAGGACGAGGTGCAGCCCTCCCCGGCAGAGCGACTCGAGCAGGGAGAGGAACTCGGCGCGGCTGGCGGCGTCGAGGCCGTCGCAGGGCTCGTCGAGGAGGAGCAGCTCCGGCTCGCGCACCAGCGCCCGGGCCAGCAGCAGGCGCCGCAGCTCGCCGTGGGACAGCGTCTGCGCGCGGCGGCCGGCGAGCCGGGTCGCGCCGAGCCGGTCCATCCAGCGGCGGGCGGCCTCGCGCTGCGACGGCGTCGGCTCCTCGGGCAGCCCGATGCTGCCGAAGAACCCCGAGAGCACCACCTCCTCGCCGCGCTCCTCGTACCGGTGGCGCGCCTGCAGCTCCGGGCTCACCAGCGCCACCCTGGCCCGCAGCTCCCAGAGGCCGGTCCGGGACGGGAGGCCGAGCCGGCGCACCCGGCCGCCCGGCATGGGCTGCTCCTCGCCGGCGAGGAGCCGGATGAGGGTGCTCTTGCCGGCGCCGTTCGGGCCGAGCACCGCCCAGTTCTCGCCGGGGAGCACGGTCCAGTCGATGGCGTGCAGCACCGGGTGGCCCGAGACGTTGACGCTGGCCTGCTCGAGGTGGAGGAGGGGGGCGGGGGCATCGGGGCTCTGCTGATCGCCCCTCCCCGGCCCTCCCCGCGCGGCGGGGAGGGAGGTCCGGGAGTCGGCGGCGGGGAGGGAGCGTCCGTGGAGCCCGCTCCGCCGCGCGCTCTTTCCCTCTCCCGCGAAGCGGGGGAGGGTCGGGGAGGGGGTGGCCCCGGGCGATCTGTCGCCGGGGAGGGGGGGCGCCCCTCCCGCGAGCACCTCCAGCCGGCCGTCCTCCATCCGCGCCACCCGCGTCATCTCGGGCAGCACCTCCTCGGGCCGGTGCGTCGCCATCACCACCGTGAGCCCTCCGCGGGCCACCCGGGAGACCGCCTCCAGGAACCAGCGGCGGCTGGAGGCGTCGAGCCCGTTGGCCGCCTCATCGAGGAGCAGGACCCGCGGCCGCGGGGCCAGGGCCCGCGCGAGGAGCACGCGGCGGGCCTCGCCGGTCGAGAGCGACAGGAAGCGCCGCCCCAAGAGCCGCTCGACCCCCAGCTCCGCGGCCACCTCCCCGACGCGGCGGCGCTCCGCCTCCGTGGGCGGCTCCTGCCGGTACACGCTGTCGGTGAACCCGGACAGGACCACCGCGTCCACGTCGAGGTCCCAGTCGCGCTTGTGATAGGCCTCCTGCAGCTCGGGCGAGACGAGCGCGATCCGCTCGCGCATGCCGATGGGACTCTCCTGCGGCTCCCCGTGCAGGTGGTAGAGCCGCCGGCCGGCGCCGGGGGCCGGCCAGACCTCGCCGCGGAGGAGCTTCAGCAGGGTGGATTTGCCGGAGCCGTTCCGGCCCAGCACCGCCCAGCTCTCGCCCTCGCACAAGCGGAAGGAGACGCCCTCGAGCACGCGGGCGCCGGCCAGGATCACGGAGACGTCCTCCAGCGTGACGAGCGGCGGCGGCATGTCCCCACCCTAACCTCGGCGGCGGCGGCGGGACAACGCCGGCGGCGCTATGGAAAGGGGCGTGGACGCCCGCCTCGTCGAGTTCGCCCGGCTGCTGCGCGACCACGGCGTGCCCGCCTCCCCCGCCGAGGTGGCGGACGCGGTCCGGGCGGCCGCGCTGGTCGGGCTCGACGACCGGGAGGCGCTCCGGGGCGCCCTCCGCGCCACGCTGGTGAAGCGGGCCGCCGCGGTGCCGATCTTCGAGCAGGTCTTCGCGCTCTACTTCTCCGGGCTGGGGCGCGTGCTCGAGGCCCTCGACCAGAGCCTCGCCGGGGAGCTCCAGGCCTCGGGGCTGCTCGCGCCAGGAGAGCTGGAGCGGCTCGCCGCCGGCTTGCGCGACCTCGCCGGCGAGCTGAGCCCGCTCGGCCGGGCGCTCGTCGAGGGCGATCGGGCGGCGCTGGCGCGGCTCCTGCGCGGCGCCGCGCTGGAGCTCGACTTCTCGCTGCTCCAGCTCCCGGGCCAGGTGGGCTTCTACGGGCGCCGGCTCCTCGCCGCCGCGGGCGGCGCGGCGCTCGCCGAGGACGAGGCGCGGCTCGAGCGCGCGCTGCGGGACCGCGGCCTCTCCCCGGGCGCGGGGGCGCTCGCCCTGTCCCGCCTCGAGGCCCAGCTCGAGCAGGTGG
>JAJXVM010000363.1 GCA_021782135.1 Myxococcales bacterium
GGGCGGAGCAGGCGGCCGCCCGGGGCGGCGCGGCCCCCGCGGACGGCGGCTCCCACTGGGCGCGCATCGGCCGGGCCCGGGCGCTGCGCGGGGGGACGCCGTGACGCGCGCCACCTACGTCGCCCTCCTCGACGGCGGCAAGCGCGAGGAGGCGGTCGAGATCTCGTCCGACGCGCCCGGGCGCTACGAGGTGCGCGTGGGCGAGCGCACCTGGCGGGTGGACGCCTTCCAGGCCGACCCGGTCACGCTCTCGATGATCCTCGACGGCGAGAGCCGGACCGCCACCCTCGAGGCCGTCAAGGCCGGCGTCCGGGTGCACCTGCGCGACTCGGTGCAGGTCCTCGACCTGCTCGACGAGCCGCGGCTGCCCGGTCGTGGCGGCGGGACCGGCCTCGGCGCCGCCGGCCGGCAGACGGTGTCCGCGCCCATGCCGGGCCGGGTGGCGCGGGTGCTGGTTCGCCCGGGCGACGAGGTCCGGGCAGGGCAGGCGCTGGCGGTGGTCGAGGCCATGAAGATGGAGAACGAGCTGAGGAGCCCCAGGGACGGCAAGGTGGTGGAGGTGGCCGTGGCCGAGGGGCAGATCGTGGAGGGCGGGGCGAAGATCGCCGCCGTCGAGTAGCCAACCTTGAGGGAGCGCATGTCCGATCACCGCGAGCAGAGCAAGGCCAGCCAGCAGCGCTGGCTCGAGACCACCTTCGGCAAGGCCGTGAAGAAGAACCCGGAGCGCCGCCCCTCCTTCGCCACCACGAGCGGGATCGCGCTCCGGCCGGTGTACGGCTGCGGCGACGTCGCCCCCGGGCTGCAGGAGCGGCTCGGCCTGCCGGGCGAGTACCCCTTCACCCGCGGCGTGCAGCCCACCATGTACCGGGGCCGCTTCTGGACCATGCGGCAGTACGCCGGCTTCGGCACCGCCGAGGAGTCGAACAAGCGCTACCGGTACCTGCTCCAGTCCGGGCAGACCGGCCTCTCGGTGGCCTTCGACCTGCCCACGCAGATGGGGCGCGACTCCGACCACCCGCGCGCCCGCGGCGAGGTGGGCAAGGTGGGCGTGGCCATCGACTCGATCCGCGACATGGCGACGCTGCTCGACGGCATCCCGCTCGGCACCGTCTCCACCTCGATGACCATCAACGCCACCGGCGGCATCCTGCTCGCGCTCTACCAGGCGATCGGCGAGCGCCAGGGCGTGGCGCCGGACCAGCTCCAGGGGACCATCCAGAACGACATCCTGAAGGAGTACGCGGCCCGCGGCACCTACATCTACCCGCCCGAGCCTTCGCTGCGGCTCATCACCGACATCTTCGCCTACACCGCGAAGGTGATGCCGAAGTGGAACCCCATCTCCATCTCCGGCTACCACATCCGCGAGGCCGGCTCGACGGCGGTGCAGGAGGTGGCGTTCACCCTCGGCGACGGCATCGCCTACGTGGAGGCGGCCATCCAGGCCGGCCTCGACGTGGACGTCTTCGCCGGGCGGCTCTCCTTCTTCTTCAACGCCCACAACAACCTGCTCGAGGAGGTGGCCAAGTTCCGCGCCGCCCGCCGGCTCTGGGCCAGGATCATGAAGGAGCGCTTCAAGGCCAAGGACCCGCGCTCGATGATGCTGCGGTTCCACACCCAGACCGCCGGCTCGATGCTCACCGCCCAGCAGCCGGAGAACAACGTCGCCCGGGTCACCATCCAGGCGCTGGCGGCGGTGCTGGGCGGCACCCAGTCGCTCCACACCAACTCGCGCGACGAGGCGCTCGGCCTGCCCACCGAGGACGCGGTGCGGGTGGCGCTCCGCACCCAGCAGATCGTCGCCAACGAGTCGGGCGTGGCCGACGTCATCGACCCGCTCGGCGGCAGCTGGGCGGTGGAGGCGCTCACCGACGAGATCGAGGGGCGCGCCGAGGAGTACCTGAAGAAGATCGACGCCCTGGGCGGCATGGTGCAGGCCATCAGCAAGGGCTACGTCCAGCGCGAGATCCAGGAGGCCGCCTACGCCTGGCAGCGGCAGGTGGAGAAGAAGGAGCAGGTGGTGGTGGGCGTGAACGCCTTCAAGAGCGAGGACCCGCCGGTGCCGGTCATGAAGGTGGACCCGGCGCTGGAGGAGCAGCAGGTGCGCCGGGTGAAGGCGCTGCGCGCCGAGCGCGACAACGCCGCCACCACCCGCGCGGTGGACGCGCTGCGCGCCGCCGCGCGCGGCAGCGACAACCTCATGCCGCTCATCCTCGCCGCCGTGAAGGCCGAGGCGACGCTCGGCGAGGTGAGCGACGCGCTCCGGGATGTCTTCGGCGAGTACCGGGAGACGGTGGTACTTTAGCGAGGTGTCGCAGAGCCCACAGCCGCCGCCGGGCGGGCCTCCGGCCCTGTCGCGGCCCGGGGCGCCCGCCGCGTCCGGCGCGTCCGAGGTGACGCCGGCGGCGGCCTTCGCGGCCGGCCTCGAGTGGGAGGGCCCGCTCTCCGCGGCGAGCGCCCTCCACCTGCACTACCTCGCCGCCGCGGCGCAGGCCACCGGCCGGCTGCGCTTCGCGGCGGGCGGCGTCCAGTGGGCGCTCTACCTCCGGCGCGGCAACGTCGAGCACGCCGCCTCCACCGATCCGGCCGACGACCTCGGCGCGTGGCTGGTGCGGCGCGGCGTGGTCCGGCGCGAGGCGGTGGAGGCGGCCCGCTCCGGGCCGGCCGGCGCCTCCGCCGACCTCGTCGGCGCGCTCGCCGCGGCGCGCTGGCTCGATCCGGCCTCCTGCTTCCCCGTCCTCCAGGAGCACGGCATCGCCGTGCTGGCGGGGACCCTCGCGCTCGAGCAGGGCGCGGCGCGCTTCGAGCCCGGCGTGCCGCCGCCGGCCTCGGCCTTCCCGCTCGGGCCGCGCTGGGCGGTGCTCTGCGGCGCGCTGCGGCGGGTGGAG
>JAJXVM010000077.1 GCA_021782135.1 Myxococcales bacterium
CCGAGAGCTTGACCCGGTACTTCCAGTCCTCGCCGGGGCGCTTCACCGCCGTGAGCTTGTAGACCCCGCCGAGCGCGCCGTCGGAGGCGCCGGTGACGAGCCGCGTGCCCACGCCCCAGGCGGCGATGCGCGCGCCCTGCTCCTTGAGGCTGTCGATGATCAGCTCGTCGAGCTCGTTGGAGGCGAAGACGGTGGCCTTCGGGAAGCCGGCCTCGTCGAGCAGCCGGCGGGCCTCGAGGGAGAGCCAGGCGAGGTCGCCCGAGTCGAGCCGGACGCCGAGGAACTTCTTGCCGCGCGCGCGCAGCCAGCGGCCCACCTCGATGGCGTGGCGCACGCCCTCGAGCGAGTCGTAGGTGTCCACGAGGAACAGGCAGTTGCCGGGGAGCGCCCGGGCGTAGGTCTCGAAGGCGGACCGCTCGTCGTCGAAGAGCATCACCCAGCTGTGGGCGTGGGTGCCCTTCACCGGGATCCCGAACAGCCGCCCGGCGAGGACGTTGGAGGTGCCGGCGCAGCCGCCCAGGTAGGCGGCCCGGCTCGCCGAGAGCCCGCCGTCCACCCCCTGGGCGCGGCGCAGCCCGAACTCCACCACCGGCTCGCCGCGGGCCGCGAGGCACACCCGCGCCGCCTTGGTGGCGATGAGGGTCTGGAAGTTCACGAGGTCGAGGAGCGGCGTCTCGAGCAGCATGCAGGCGACGATGGGCCCGCGCACCCGGATCACCGGCTCGTACGGGAAGACCACCGTCCCCTCCGGCACCGCGTCGAGGTCCACCGTCAGCCGGAGCTGGCGCAGGTACTCGATGAACCCCGGCTCGAAGAGCGGCGCGTCGTCGGCCCCCACCTGCGCCGCCACGTAGGCGAGGTCCTCCTCGTCGAAGCGGAAGTGCTCGACGTAGTCCACCGCGAACTCGAGCCCGGCGGCGACGGTGAAGCCGCCGCCGTAGGGGTGGCGCCGGAAGGAGAGCGTGAAAACCGCCTCGGTCTCCGCGAGCCCCTCCTTCCAGGCCGCGTAGGCCATGGTGAGCTGGTAGAGGTCGGTGAGGAGCGCCAGGGAGGGGCGGTAGAGGGCGGAGGGGAAGGACATGAAGAGCTGGCTCGTGGGCCTGGCCCGCAGTTATCATTCACGATAACGTCGAGCCCGTGCCCAGGTGAAAGGTCGGCGGCTATCTCCTGCAGATCTATGCCTACGACCATCCGCCCCTGCACGTCCACGTGTTCCGCGGGGATCTCCTGGTGGCGCGCTACGATCTCGTGCACGGAGTGTTCATGCCGGGCTCCGATCCGCGGCACTTCGGCAGGATCCGCCGTGTCCTGCGCCAGACGGGGCTGATCGGAGGTGTGCGGTGAGCCGAAAGAGCGCGCCAGCATCGGCGGCGAGTGCGCGGATCCGGCCTCGCGTCGCTGCCTGGGAGAAGACCTTCGCCCGGCTGAAGCGGGAGCTCTCCGCGGCAGGCCGGGAGCTGCCGGCCGTGGCCCGAGAGGTCGGCGAGGTGGAGTACGGGCTCACCCGGCTCGAGGCGGCGATCCGGCGCGCGGGAGAGACCTCGCCGAAGGCCGTTTTCGCTTCGGAGGAGCTGCTCCTCGCCGGGGTGAAGCTCGATCGGAGGCGGCGGACCCTCGCGGTCCGGTTCGCCTCGGGCGCTCGCCACGAGCTCCCGCTGCGCGCGCTGCGCCTCGCCTTCCCCGCCCGCTCGGCCCGGCTCGACGATCTGCGCCACGGCGTCGTGCTCACGCTCGAGAACGGCGCAGCGGTCGAGATCGCCTCGGACCTGGTCCTGCACCGGTGCGACCCCGATTACCGGGCCGCGCACGCGACCGAGCAGCGGACAGCGCCCGATTTCGGCGCCCGTATTCGCGCGCTCCGGCGGGCCTCGGGCAAGACCGCGCGGGCGGTGGCCGCCGCGGCCGGGATGGCGCCCTCGAACTACGCGCGGCTCGAGGCGAGCAAGCACCAGCCCCGGGTGGAGACCCTGCTCGCGGTGGCGAGCGCCCTGGGGGTGCCGCTCGAGGAGCTGGTTCGGGTCTAGGTCTGCCGGCCCTCCCAGGCCGCGCGGGAGACGGCCTTCACCGAAGGTACGCTAGACGGCTTGCGCCGTCCGCCACCCTGGTATGGTGATCCGGGAGGCCTCATGCCCTACGGATTCTCCTTCTCCTGGAAGCGCGCGCTCGGCATCTCGCAGGCGAAGGCGCGGCTGTCGCGCCAGATCGGCATCCCGCTCACCCGCTCCGGACAGGAGCGCGCGGTGGGGCGGCTGGTGGTGAAGGGCGTGCTGGCGCTCTTCGGCCTCGGGGGCGAGCGCCGCGGGCGCAGGCGGTAGCCGGCCGGGTGCTCCGGTGCGGGCCGTCGCCGAGCCGCACCCTGTTGCTCAATTCGAGGCGCGTTTCAGGGGCGGGCTGCCGCGCCGCGAGGCGTGGACTCGCTGCTACCCGGCCCCGCCGGGCCCGCCGCACACCAGCGAGCCGATCACGAAGAGCGCCAGCACCACCGCCGCCGCGACCGCCACCGGCCGCCACGGCTGGCAGCGCCACGCGAACCAGCGATCGGCGCGCCGCCGGAAGCGCGGCAGCTGCGCATACTCGCGCCAGGCCTCCTCTCGGAGCCGCCGCGCGCCCTCGGCGTCGCCCGCGCGTGCCAGCGCCTGCGCCAGCCAGTAGCGCCCCTCCACGCTGCCGGGCCGCACCGCGAGGAGCCGCTCCAGCGAGGCGCGGGCGCCGGCGAGGTCGCCGCTCGCGAGCCGCATGCGGCCGAGCTCGAGCTCGATCTCGCCGTCGCGGAAGCCCGGGTCGAGCTCCTTCGCCGCGCCGAGCACCTGCTCGGCCTGCGGGAAGAAGCCGGCGCGGGCCATGGCGGCGCCCATGGTGAAGGCGGTGTAGACGTCGTCGTCCCCGGCCTCGACGTTGGGGCGCAGGGTCTCCACGGCGGCGCGCGAGCGGCCCTGCTCGAGCAGCAGCTCGGCGAGCTCGAAGCGGGCGCGGCGGTCGTGCGGGTTCTCCGCGAGCGTCCGGCGCAGCTCGGCGCGGCGGCGGGCGCGGGCGAGGTGCCGGAAGGGATCGGGCAGCAGGCCGAAGGTGACGCGGTCGGCGGACCACCAGACCACGAGCACCAGCAGCCCGGCGAGGAGCGGGTTCCCGGTGAGGAAGCTCAGCAGCCAGAAGCCGAGAAGGTAGGACACGGCGGCGCACTTAAAGCACGGAGGCGGCGCGGGGTCGAGCGGCGGGGCCGGGACCTCGGGGTGGCCCCTCCCCCTCCCTGTCCCTCCCCCGCTTCGCGGGAGAGGGGAAGAGGTGCGCCAGGTTCGCGGCGCCGAGGGGGGCCGATCCCCCCGTCCCTCCCCCGCCGCGCGGGAGAGGGGAAGAGGTGCGTCCGATTCATCGCGCTGGGAGTTCTCCCTCCCCACCGCGTGGGGAGGGTCGGGGAGGGGCGGCCAAGGGGAGGCGGGCGACAGGGAGGGGGCGCCCTGCAGGATGGCTTTGTTGTAGAACCCGCCCCATGTCCTCCGCCGGCCCGGCGCTCGCCGGCCCTCGCCTCCGCCCCGTCCCCGGCGCCGCCTCGCGCGCGGCCGCCCGGGGCTGGCTGGCGCGCGACGTCCTCCTCCCGTTCGCCCTCACCCGCGCCGCGCTGGTGGCGGTCGCCTGGTTCGCCTTCCAGTTCGGCCAGAGCTGGAGCTACCCGCGGCCGCTCGCGGCGGCGCGCGGCTTCTCCTACACGCGCCAGCTCTGGCTCGACGTCTGGGGCCGCTGGGACACCATCTGGTACCTCGACCTGGCGGCCTGGGGCTACAAGCCCACCGGCCCGCTCGCGCGCGCGCAGAGCAACATCGCCTTCTTCCCCGGCTACCCGCTCCTCGTCCGCGCCGCGCACGCGCTCCTCCCCTCCGCCTGGCAGGGCGAGCTGGGGCGCTTCGCGGTGGCGGTGGCGCTCTCGAACCTGCTCGCCGTCGCCGGCCTCGCGCTGGTCCACGCCTACGTGCGCGAGCGCTTCTCCGACCCGGTCCTGGCGCGCCGCACCGTCCTCTACCTGCTCGCCTTCCCGGCCGGCTTCTTCCTCTCCTGCGCCTACTCCGAGGCGCTCTTCCTCTGCTGCTGCGCGGGCGCCTTCCTCGCCAGCGCCCGCCACCGCTTCTGGCTGGCCGGGCTCGCCGCCGCCGCCGCCAGCCTCACCCGGCCGGCCGGGGTGCTGCTCGCCATCCCGCTCGCCTTCCACCTGCTCGAGTCGCGCGGCTGGGACCCGCGCCGCGCCTGGCCGCAGCTCCTGGCGCTGCTCCTGCCGCCGCTCGCGCTCGCCGGCCACGCCGCCAACCTCTGGCACGTCACCGGCGACCCGCTGGCGCTCTTCCACGCCCAGGCCGCCTGGGGACGCCACCTCACCTCGCCGTGGCGCACGGTCTTCTTCCCCGAGGGCTACGATCCGAAGATGGGGCCGCTGGAGCACGCCGGGCTCGGGCTCTTCCTCGCCCTCGGCGTCTGGCTCCTCGCCCGCCGGCACTGGGCCGGCGGCGCCTTCACGCTCCTCTCGCTCGTCCCCATCGTCACCTCCGGAACGCTCATGTCGAGCCTGCGGTTCCTCTGCGTCCTCTTCCCGGCCTTCGTCGCCCTGGCGAAAGTCTGCGAACGCGAGGCGGCCGACCGCTCGGTGCTGATGCTCTTCGGGATGGGCCAGGCGGCGCTCTTCGCCGCCTGGGCGCGCTTCTACTGGGTCTCCTGAGCGCTCGGGTCCTCGCGGCCGGCCCGGACCCCAAACACCCTTGCGCCCCGCCGCCCTCGCCGCCAAGAAAGGCGCCTGCCGCGGAGGGGCGCGCGATGGCCGATCTGCTGGGGGTGAAGCGGACGTTCGAGCTCGGGGGCGGGCGCCAGGGGCAGCTCTTCTCGCTGCCGGCGCTGGAGCAGCAGGGCGCCGGCCGGATCTCCCGGCTGCCGGTGAGCCTGCGGATCGTGCTCGAGTCGCTCTTGCGCAACGGCGACGGGCATCGCGTGCGCGAGGAGGACGTGCGCGCGCTGGCGTCCTGGCGGCCGGACGGGGAGCGGACCGCCGAGGTGCCGTTCGTGGTGGCCCGGGTGCTCCTGCAGGACTTCACCGGCGTGCCGCTGCTGGTGGATCTCGCGGCGATGCGCGCCGCGGTGGCCCGGCTCGGGCGCGACCCGGACGCCGTCGAGCCGCGGGTCCCGGTCGATCTGGTCATCGACCACTCGGTCCAGGTGGACGTCTCGGGCACCCCCGACGCCCTGGCGCGCAACATGGAGAGGGAGTTCGCGCGAAACCGCTCGCGCTACGAGTTCCTCAAGTGGGGCACCCAGGCCTTCGAGACCTTCAAGATCGTCCCGCCCGGCTTCGGCATCTGCCACCAGGTGAACCTCGAGTACCTGGCCCAGGGGGTGCTCGAGCAGGACGGCGTCTGGTACCCGGACACGCTCGTCGGCACCGACTCGCACACCACCATGATCAACGGCATCGGGGTGGTGGGCTGGGGCGTGGGCGGCATCGAGGCCGAGGCGGCCATGCTCGGCCAGCCCAACTACTTCCTCACCCCGGACGTGGTCGGCGTGCACCTCACCGGCAGCCTGCGCGAGGGGGTGACCGCCACCGACCTGGTGCTGGTGCTCACCGAGCTCTTGCGCAAGGCCAAGGTGGTGGGGAAGTTCGTCGAGTACCACGGCGAGGGCGCGCGCACGCTCCCGGCGGTGACCCGCGCCACCATCGCCAACATGGCGCCCGAGTACGGCGCCACCATGGGCTTCTTCCCGGTGGACGAGCAGACGCTGCGCTACTACGCCGCCACCGGCCGGAGCGCCGAGCAGGTGGAGGCGATCCGCGCCTACCTCACCGCGCAGGGGCTCTTCGGCATCCCGCGCGGCGGCGAGGTGGACTACTCCACCGTGCTCGAGCTCGACCTCGGCTCGGTGACGCCGAGCGTCGCCGGGCCGAAGCGGCCGCAGGACCGGATCGCGCTCGGCGAGCTCTCCGAGAAGTTCGGCGCGCTGCTCACGGCCCGCGCCGAGGGCGGCGGCTTCGGCCGGGCGCCGGGGGAGCTGGGGAAGCGCTTCGGGGTGGAGGCCGGCGCCAACGGGGCGGCGCAGCCGGGCGGCGGCGCCCAGGACCCGGGCTCCACGCCGGCGCTGAAGGTGGTGCGGAACACCAACCCGCTCACCGAGCTCGAGATGATGAACAACCGGCCCACCCCGAACCGGCCGGCCTCCGCCCTCGGGCGGACCGCGCGGGACGAGGAGATCCGGCTCGGCCACGGCAGCGTGGTCATCGCCGCCATCACCAGCTGCACCAACACCTCCAACCCGAGCGTCATGCTGGCCGCCGGCCTGCTGGCGAAGAAGGCGGTGGAGCGCGGGCTGGCGGTGAGCCCGGCCGTGAAGACCTCGCTCGCCCCCGGCTCTCGGGTGGTCTCGGAGTACCTCGAGAAGGCCGGGCTGCAGCCCTACCTCGACCGGCTCGGCTTCAACGTGGTCGGGTACGGCTGCACCACCTGCATCGGCAACTCCGGCCCGCTCGATCCGCGCGTCGAGGAGCTGATCGGGAAGAACGAGCTGGTCTGCGCCGCCGTGCTCTCCGGCAACCGGAACTTCGAGGCCCGCATCCACCAGGCGGTGAAGGCCAACTTCCTCATGAGCCCGCCGCTGGTGGTGGCCTTCGCGCTCGCCGGCCGCGTCGATCTCGACCTCGACCAGGAGCCGCTCGGGAAGGGCAAGGACGGGAAGGACGTCTTCCTGCGCGACGTCTGGCCGAGCGTGGCCGAGGTGGACGCGCTCCTCGGCACCGCCAGCGACCCGGCCGTCTACCGGCAGAACTACGCCGACGTCTCCGGCCAGAACCAGGCCTGGCTGGCGATGGCCGCCCCCACCGGCGAGGTCTACGCCTGGGACGGGAAGAGCACCTACATCCGCGAGCCGCCCTACTTCCTGCCCTTCCCGGCACAGCCGGAGCCGGTGGCGCCCATCCGCGGGGCCCGCGCCCTGGCGGTCTTCGGCGACTCGGTCACGACCGACCACATCAGCCCGGCCGGCAGCATCAAGCCCACCTCGCCGGCCGGCAGGTACCTCCAGGAGCAGGGCGTCCCGGTCTCCGACTTCAACAGCTACGGGTCGCGGCGCGGCAACCACGAGGTGATGGTGCGCGGCACCTTCGCCAACGTCCGCATCAAGAACCTGCTCGTGCCGGGGGTGGAGGGCGGGGTCACCGTCCACCAGCCCTCGGGCCGCCGGATGTCGATCCACGAGGCGGCGCTGGCGTACGAGCGCGAGCGGGTGCCGCTCGTGGTGCTCGCTGGCCAGGAGTACGGCACCGGCAGCTCGCGGGACTGGGCCGCCAAGGGGACCCGGCTCCTGGGCGTGCGGGCGGTGGTGGCCCGCTCCTTCGAGCGGATCCACCGCTCCAACCTGGTCGGGATGGGCGTCTTGCCGTGCCAGTTCCCGGACGGCGTCACCGCCCAGAGCCTCGGCCTCGACGGGACCGAGACCTTCGACCTCGAGGGGACGGAGGGAGGCCTGAAGCCTCGGGAGCAGGTCACGCTGGTCGTGCACCGCCAGGACGGGCGGGCCGACCGCGTGCCGCTCACGCTCCGGATCGACACCCCGATCGAGGTCGAGTACTTCCGGCACGGCGGCATCCTGCCGTACGTGCTCCGGCAGATCGTGGCCCGGGGCTGACCGGCGGCGCACCCCCTCCCCGTCCCTCCCCCGCTCCGCGGGAGAGGGACTGAGCTCGCCGCCGGCGGAGGGCGGATGCCCGGTGCCCTCCCTCCCCGTCGCACGGGGAGGGCTGGGGAGGGGCGGCCGGGGACCCCGCAGTTCCTGTAGCCCCCTACCCGCGGCGGGTGAGCCGCCAGCGCAGGAGCGGCGGCGTCACCATGGTGGTCGCGAGCACCATCGCCACCACCGCCGCCAGCTCGCCCGAGCCGAGCAGCGGCTCGCCGCGCAGCTTCAGCCCCATGCCGATCCCGGCGAAGATGAGCCCGACCTCGCCGCGCGGCACCATGCCGAGCCCCACCGCGAGCCGGTCCACGCCGCGCTGCAGCACCGCCGCCCCGCACGCCTGTTTCCCGAGGAAGGCCGCGGCGATGAGGGCGATCGCGAGCAGCACCGGGCCGCCGGCGAGGGCGCGCAGGTCGACCTGGAGCCCCATGCGGACGAAGAAGAGCGGGACGGTCGCGGTCGAGAGCGGCAGGAACAGATCCTCGATCCGATCTCCCTCCGGCAGGAGCTCGTCCCAGGGGACGCCCTCGAGCACCAACCCGGCCGCGAAGGCCCCGACGATGGGCGCCAACCCGGCCACCGCCGCCAGCCAGGCGAGGCCGAAGCAGGAGACCAGCGCGAGCGTGAAGAGCGCGCCCTTCCCGTGCATCCGCGAGGCGAGGCGGAAGAGGCGCGGCGCCGCCCAGCGCCCGACCACCAGCGCCAGGGCCAGGAACGCCACCGCCTTGCCGCCCACCTTGGCGAGGGTCGGGAGGGGCGCCTCCCGACCACCCACGAGCCCCACCAGGACCGCCAGCACGAGCAGCCCGAGCACGTCGTCGATGACCGCGGCGCCGAGGATGATCTGACCCTCGGCGGAGCGCACCTGGCCGAGATCCTTGAGGACTCGCGCGGTGATGCCGACGCTGGTGGCGCAGAGGGTGGCCCCGAGGAAGAGCGGGACGAGCGGGCTGCGCCCCGGCAGAAGGAGGTGGCCCGCGGCGGAGCCGAGGACCATGGGCACCGCCACGCCCACCACCGCCACCGCCAGCGCGGAGGGCCCCACCCGGAGGAGGTCGGCGAGCCGCGTGGAGAGCCCCACCTCGAACAGGAGCAGGATCACGCCCAGCTCGGCGATCGCCGCGAGCACCTCGTTGCGGGCCGCGTACTCGAACCCGCCGTAGCCGAGGAGCGGCAGCGCGCCGAGGGCGATGCCGGCCAGTAGCTCGCCCAGCACCGCCGGCTGGCCGAAGCGCTCGCCGATGCTGCCGCCGACCTGCGCCGAGGCGAGCAGGACGACGAGCGCGAGCAGGACCGGTTCCATGTCGGCGGGAGTGTGTCAGCGCAGCCGGATGCGATCCACTCTCCCGTTGTCGGGCCGGCCTGCTATGTAAGGGACGCTACCCGCGGTGTCCCGCGAGATCGCGACACCGGCGGAACGCGCCGAGCAGGAGGTCCTGGAGATGGCAGTCAAGGTGATGGTCGCGACCGCGATCGCGCGGGAGCCGGAGAAGAAGGTCCGCACGCAGGCCGAGGAGAAGCCGAAGCGCCGCCGCTCGTCCGTCTACGACGCCGACGGCAACGAGGTCTTCATCACCCTCATGTGCCTGAAATGCCACAAGATGCGGCCGCTCTCGCAGTTCGGGCTGCGCAAGATGGCCGACGGCGCGATCCGCAACCAGCCCTGGTGCCGCACCTGCCGCGGCGGCGCGGGCGCGGGCAAGAAGAAGGAGGAGGCGGTTTCTGCAGCCCCCTCGCCCGACGAGGCTCCGCTGGCGGTGCCGGCCGCGAACGACGGGGCCCCCGCAGCCACTGCAGCCCCCTCCTCGAACGAGGGCAAGCCGGCCAGTGGAAACATGGCGGCCCAGATTGCGGCCGCGCTCGCGGCCGGGCTCGGCCGATAGCCGCTCTCGACGCCGCGCGGCAAGCAACGATCGCGACGGGAAATATTCGATTTCGGCACAGCCCTTTTTGGGTCGATACGGGGGTATCGCCGGGCATTCCGCCGACATGGCGTAATAGACCCGAGAACTCGACCATTTAGCGGTTCGCGCTTGATTGCTTTACACGGGGAGCGCGAGTAGCATCCTCGCGCCTCAATCAGCGAAACCTGTCACATCCACCGGCCTGGGGAGCCACTCCCTTCCACGGAGTCCACATGACCAGCCTCAAGCAGAAGCTTCAGGAGAAGATCGAGGCGTTCCGCCCGAGAATCACCAAGCTGAACAAGGAGTTCGGGAACGTCCAGATCGACACGGTGAACATCGGCCAGGCGATCGGCGGCGCCCGCGACGTGCGCTGCCTGGTCACCGACATCTCCTATCTCGACCCGCAGGAGGGCATCCGCTTCCGCGGCAAGACGATCCCGGAGACGTTCGCCGCGCTGCCCAAGGTTCCGGGCTCGGACTACCCGTTCGTGGAAGGCTTCTGGTACTTCCTGCTCACCGGCGAGGTCCCGACGCTCGCCCAGACCCTCGAGGTCGTGCAGGACTTCCGCGCCCGCTCGCAGGTGCCGCAGTACGTCTTCGACGTGCTCCGCGCCATGCCGCGCGACGCGCACCCGATGACGATGCTCTCGACCGCCGTGCTGGCGATGCAGCGCGAGTCGAAGTTCGCGCACAAGTACGCCGAGGGCATGAAGAAGACCGACTACTGGGATCCGATGTACGAGGACTCGACGGACATCGTCGCCCGCCTCCCGGTGATCGCGGCTTACATCTACCGCATGAAGTACAAGGGCGACATCCACATCGCCGCCAATCCCGAGCTCGACATGGGCGGCAACTTCGCCCACATGATGGGCATCGCGCGGCCGTACGACGACGTCGCGCGCATGTACTTCATCCTCCACTCGGACCACGAGTCGGGCAACGTCTCGGCGCACACCACGCACCTCGTGGCCTCGGCGCTCTCCGACGCCTACTACAGCTTCTCCGCCGGCCTGAACGGCCTCGCCGGCCCGCTGCACGGCCTCGCCAACCAGGAGGTGCTGGGCTGGGTGCAGGGCGTGATGAAGAAGATGGGCGGCAAGGTCCCGAGCGACGACGAGCTCATCAAGTTCCTCTGGGACACCCTCAACTCCGGCCAGGTGGTCCCGGGCTACGGCCACGCGGTGCTCCGCAAGACCGACCCGCGCTACACCTCGCAGATGGAGTTCTGCCAGAAGTACCTGCCGGACTACCCGATGTTCAAGCTGGTGAACGCCATCTACCGGGTGGCCCCCAAGGTCCTCACCGAGCACGGCAAGACCAAGAACCCGTGGCCGAACGTCGACGCGCAGTCGGGCGTCATCCAGTACTACTACGGCCTCACCGAGTACGACTTCTACACCGTGCTCTTCGGCGTGGGCCGCGCGCTCGGCGTGCTCGCCAACATCACCTGGGACCGCGGCCTCGGCTACGCCATCGAGCGGCCGAAGTCGGTCACCACCGACATGCTCGAGAAGTGGGCCAAGGAGGGCGGCCGCAAGGTCGCCCCGGCCTAGTCTCCGCAGCCGGCTGAAGCGAGAACGGCGCGGTCCCTCCCCGGGGCCGCGCCGTTTCCTTTTGCCTCGATGGCTGCTTCCGAGCCGCGGGCGGGGCTCGCGACCGCCCCTCCCCGGTCCTCCCCGCGCGGCGGGGAGGGAAGCGCCCCGGGGATCGCTCGCGCAGCAGGGAGGGAGAGAGGACGGAGCGGCGCGGCGCGCGGAGGAACCCGGCCGCGCTACTTCGCGCTCGCCGTCGCCCCGGAGAGCAGCGGATCGAGCCGCGCCTTCTCCTTGAGGAAGCCGTCCTTGGCGGCGCCCTCGAGCGCGATGCGCTTCGTGGCGTGGATGGTGAACGGGTCGAGGATCCGGCCGTCGCCGGCCTCGAGCTGGTAGTGCAGGTGCGGAGCGGTCGAGTGGCCGGTGTTGCCCGACAGCGCGATCTGCTCGCCCTTCTTCACCTTGCGCCCCTGGCTCATCTCCTTGGGGACCGCCTCCAGATGCAGGAAGATGGCGTGGCGGCCGCTCTTGGCGTCCACCAGCTCGAGGCAGTTGCCGTTCGCCGAGAAGTGCCAGTTGCGCCGCTCCACCGTGCCGTCGAAGGGCGCCACCACCGGGGTCCCGACCGGCGTCTTGAAGTCCACGCCCTTGTGGCGCCGGCCGTCCCGCAGCAGCGAGGTAACCTGCTCGTAGCTGGCGATGGGGCTGTCCACCAGCCGCTCCTCCACCTCCTGGCCGTCCTCCTGGTAGTACCGGGCGAAGGGGGCGCCGTCGGCCTTGTAGCGGTAGGCGGTGATCACCCTCCCCAGCTTCTGGGCGCTGTAGCGCAGGGCGTCCACGATCGGCTCGCGCGAGGGGAACTGGCCGAGCGGGACCGGGGCGTTCAGGTCCGGCATCCGGTAGACGACCTCGATCTTGTCGCCGCGGCGGCCGTCGCGAGCCACCTGGAGGTACCAGACGAGCAGGCGGTTGACCACCTGCGTGAGCTCGCTGGCGATGGCCTTGTCGCTCTCCGGGAGCGCGTGGGCGATGCTCTCCTCGAGGGAGCCCTGGAGCGTGGCCTGGATGTGGCGAGGCCCCTGAGGCTGGGCGGCCTGCCCCTGCTGCGCGAGCTGCGGGCGGACGCCGGCCAGGGCGGGCGCGGCGCTGGTCCCGGGGAGCGCGGGCGGCGGCGGCAGCTTCTCGGGCGCGGCCTCCGGCGCCGCGGCGACCGGAGACGCCGGGGGGACGGCCTGGGGGGCGGCCTCCGGCCGCGAGCGGGGTCCGATCAGCCGGGACAGCAGGGAGCGGCGGCGCGGCGCCTCGCCCGCGGCCGGCCCGTTGTTGCGGCGACCGGCGTAGTAGCCTCCTCCCCCCACGCCGGCGACGACGAGGAGGAAGACGACGAAGCGGCCCCAGCCGCCGCCTCCGGAGCGCGGAGACATGCTGGTGCGGAACGACGAGGGAGGATCGATCGAGAGACGGACCATGGACCACCTGTGTTGCGATGCGTACTACGAACGCCCGGGCGGGCGCGGCTGTTCCTTATAGAGCAGAGGCGGCACCTTGACGCGAGGCGCCAACGGGGGATGCGCCCTCCGGCGTCAGAAGAAGAACCGATCGACCACCCCGCGGCTCCACTCGAGCACCGTGGGCCACCCGACCACGGCGTCGAAGGTGCCCTCCGCCGCCTCGGGCGTGACCTTCTGCTCGACCAGGCTGGCGCTGCAGGCCAGGAGCCGGCAGCCCTCGGCCGAGCCGCGCGCCTGCAGCAGCAGCGCGGCCGGGTGCTCCCCCTCCCCGTGCTCGCGCGCCTCCACCAGCGCCGGGAGGGCCGGTCCGAAGGCGAAGACGTCCACCCGGTCGCCGAGGGCCGCGGCGGTGAGGGCGGCGGAGCCGGCCAGCCGGAGCGCGGTCGGGTCGGAGTGGGAGAGGAAGATGGCGACGCGCCCCTGGGGCATGATGGGGTAGTACACCAGTTCCCCGCGCCCTTCCAAGCCGTCGAGCCGGGCGCGCACCCCGCTGACCTCGGCGAGCGCCTCTGCTATAAGCCACGCCGCAATGAGCGAAGAGAAGAAGACGCGCGCCGGTGAGCGACCGCCCCCCATCGTCATCCGCAAGGGTCAGGTGACCCCGCTCCCTCCGGAGGTGGTGGCGAGCCAGTCCGGGGCGCCCGCTGGCGAGGCGAAGCACGACGATCGACCCCTGTGGCAGCGGCTGGCCGAAGAGAAGGCCGGCGCGGCGGCACCCGCGACGGCGCCCGCGGCCG
>JAJXVM010000364.1 GCA_021782135.1 Myxococcales bacterium
CTCGCCGGCCCGCCCGCGATCTCGCTCAGGGCGCCGCGGGGGAACCCGCCGCCGAGGAGCGCGTCGACCGCCGCGCGCCCGGTCGCGACCGCGCCCGCGCGCCGCGCCGGCCGGGCCTCGAGCGCGTGGATCCTGGCGCGCAGCCCTTCCAGAACGGCCTGCTGGCTCTTGGCTGCGGCGGACATCGGCGAGACCCTTTCGTCGAGACGATACTGATCATTGGTTCAGGTATCAAGCCGGTCTGACACGCCCGAGCCCCTCGCCCGGCCGCTGCCACACCGGTCGAGCCTCCTGGCGCCAACTACAGGTTTTGCCTCGCGATCTTCGTCACTACCGTTCTTCCACCCGCCGGTGCGAACGCACGGAATCCCCCGCGCCTCGATCACCCAAAACGGGGAGGACGGAAACATGACGAAGATGCGTTGGATGGCCGGCGCGGCGATGGTCGGGGCGGTGGCCCTGCTCACGGCGCACGCCCAGGCCCAGGGCGCCTCCGGCGACAGCTCTTCCGGCGCCGGCTACTCGGGGACGGGCAGCAGCCCGAGCACCTCGACCGACACCTCGACGAGCACCACCACCACGGAAACCAGCCAGCAGTTGCAGGGCCGGGTGCAGAACTTCGATCGCACCAACAACACCTTGACGCTGTCCGGCAGCGACAAGGCGCTCAAGATCGACTCCAGCACCCAGGTGATGAAGAACGGCTCCCAGGCCACCCTCGACGACATCAAGGAGGGCGATCAGGTCCGCGCCAGCTTCTCCGGGACCGGCGACATGCTGCACGTGAAGCGGCTCGACGTGATGAGCCGCGGGAGCAGCGGCTCCAGCGGCACGGGGACCGGCACCGGCACGATGGGGAGCGGCTCGAGCGGCACCTCGGGGACGGGCTCCTCCGGCACCTCGATCGAGCAGCAGTCCAAGACCCAGGAGAAGAGCACCACCGAGCAGAAGGGCTACTAGCCGCTGTCCGGAGGGACGGGCCCACCTCGGGTCCGCCCCTCCGGGTTCCGCGCCGCGGGGCGCACCTCGCGTTCAGGAGGCGGGGTTCGTCGCCTGCTTCTTCTCCTGATCCGCGATCTCCCGCCGGACCTGATCCATGTCGAGCGCGCGCACCTGGCGGACCAGGTCCTCGAGCGCCGCCTCGGGGAGCGCTCCCGCCTGCGAGAAGACGAGCACGTTGTCCCGGAGGATCATGAGCGTGGGGATCGATCGGATGTCGAAGGCCCCCGCCAGCTGCTGCTCGGCCTCGGTGTCCACCTTTCCGAAGACGATGTCCGGATGCGCCGCCGCCACCTTCTCGTAGACCGGCGCGAAGGCGCGGCAGGGGCCGCACCAGGAGGCCCACCAGTCCAGGAAGACGATCCCGTCCTTCTCGACCGTCTGCTGGAAGTTCGTCGCGGTCACCTCGATGGTCGCCTTCATTCCGAATCGTCCTTTCCCGGTCTCGGTTCCGTTCCGGAGCTCTCCGCCCGTTCGATCCCGCCCGGCGGGGAAGGGTTCCGGCCGGCGCGATCGGGGGCTCTTTTCGCGAACATAGCGGGGCCCCGGCGCCCCGGCTTGACCTCGCCCCCACGCCCTCCTACGTTCGGCGCCTCGATGCGGGGACGCCAGCGCACCATCGGAAGCCTGATCGCGGAGCGGCTCGCTCGCCACGGGACGCGCGGCGCGGCCTCCGCGGCCGCCTTCGCCGAGGCGGTCGGCTGGCCGCTCTCGCGCGAGGCGCGGCTCTGCGCGCACACGCGGGACGGGCGGCTGGTGGTCGAGGCGCGCAGCGGCGCATGGGCCGACCAGCTCGAGGCGCTCGCGGGCCCCATCTGCGAGAAGATGAACGCGCGGCTCGGCCCGGGGATGGTCACCGGCCTCGAGGTGCGCCGGCCGCCGGCGAAGCGGACGTGATCGGGGCCGCGCTGATCGCGTCGCTGCTGCTGGCGGGCGCGCCGCCGGCCCCCTCCCCCCTCGAGCAGCGCATCTTCGACCTCTCGCTCTCGCCGCGCTCCGGGCCCACGCCGCGCCTCTCCCCCGAGCTCACGCGGGCCGCGCGGACGCTCGCTCACGACGTCGCCGCCCACGGCCCCGCGGCCTTGTCGCCGGAACGGCTCCGGGCGGCCCTGGCGGCCGCCGGGGCGTTCGACCCGGCGCCCGAGGCACGCTACGAGCGCGCCACCCCGGACGCCGCCGCGGCCCGGGCCGGCCTGGCGCTCCGAGGCCTGCCGGCGACCGACGTGGGCGTCGGGGCCTTCGTCGCGGGCGGGACCGCGCACGTGGTGGTGCTGGCGTCGACCCGCCGCGCTTCCCTCTCTCCGTTCCCGGCGCGGGTGGAGCCCGGGGCGGTGGTGCGCTTGCGCGGCGCGCTCGTGGGGCTGCGGGCGCCGGAGCTCCACCTGACGCTGCCCTCGGGAGAGGTGCGCGAGACGGCGCTCGGGCCGGGGCCGGCCTTCGCGGCCGACGTCCGCTTCGCCGGGCCGGGCCGCTACGTCCTCGAGGTGACGGGGGCCGGGGAGCGCGGGCCGACGGTGGCGGCGCTCCTGCCCGTCGCCTGCGGGGACGTGCCGCCGGAGGACCCCGAGGCCGCCCTCGCCGGGGACGCCGGCGAAGAGCGGGATCCGCGGGAGGCGGTGCGCGCGGTGGTCCGGGCGATCGCGGCGCTGCGCGATCGCCACGGCCTGCCGCGGCTGGCCTGGAGCCCGGCGCTCGCGGAGGTGGCCCGCCGGCAGAGCGAGGCGATGGCGCGGGCCGGCGAGGTCGCGCACGCGCTGCGCGGCGCCGGCGGGCTCGAGCAGCGGCTGCGCGGGGTCGCCTACCGGCGCGCGCGGGAGAACGTGGCCCGCGGGCCGTCGGCGATCGCCGCGCACCGGGCGGCCGAGGAGAGCCCCGCGCACCGGGC
>JAJXVM010000365.1 GCA_021782135.1 Myxococcales bacterium
CGGTGCGGCGCGCGGCGGGCGGAGCGGAGGCGCGGGCGATGCTCGCCGAGTTCCTGGCGCTCGAGGCGTCGGGCTGGAAGGGGGCGCGCGGGACCGCGGTCGCCGCCGACCCGCGCACGCGCCGGTTCTACGAGCGGCTGGTCGAGGTGGCCGCCGCGCGCGGCTGGCTGGCGCTGCGCTCGCTCGACCTCGACGGCCGCCCGGTGGCCATGCACCTGGGGCTCGTCTACCGCGGCACCTACTACCTGCCCAAGCCGGCGTACGACGAGGCGCTCGGCCCCTGCTCGCCGGGCCAGCTGCTGTTCCGGGAGGTGGTGGCCGAGTGCGAGGCCCGCGGCCTCGCCGCGCTCGACTTCCTCGGGCCGGACATGCCCTGGAAGCGCGACTGGAGCCCGCTCCACCGCGCGCACGACTGGGTTTACGTCTACCGGCCGGGCCTCGCCGGACGCACCCTGTATGCGGTGAAGCACCGGGTGAAGCCGCTGGCGAAGGAGGTGCTCGGGTGGTGGCGGTGACGACGGTCGCGGAGCCGGCGGCGCTCCCCTCCACCCGGCCGGCGGCGGGCTCGACCCCGCGGCGGCAGCTGCCGTGCCTGCCGACGCTCTGGCCCGAGATGCTCCTGCCGCGGCCGCGGCGGGCGGCGCTCCCGTTCCCCTTCGGCGCCGGCCGCTCGTACCGGTACTACTTCGCGCGGAACGCCATCTATCACGGCGCGCGCCTCCTGCGGCTCGCCGGCGCGGAGGTGCTGGTGCCCGCCTACCACCACGGGGTCGAGGTGGAGGCGCTCGAGGCGGCGGGCTGCCGGCCGGTGTTCGCGCGGGTGGACGGGGGGATGAACCTCGACCTCGAGGACCTCGAGGCCCGCATCGGCCCGCGGACCGGCGCGCTCTACGTCATCCACTACGCGGGCTTCCCCCAGCCCATGCGCGAGATCCGGGCCATCGCGCGGCGGGCGGGGCTGCCGGTCATCGAGGACTGCGCGCTGGCGCTCCTCTCCAGCGACGGCGCGGTGCCGCTCGGGATCCACGGCGACCTGGCGATCTTCTGCCTCTACAAGACGCTCCCGGTGCCGAATGGCGGGCTGCTGGTGGTGAACGGCGAGGTGTCGGCCGAGCCGCCGCCGACCGTCCCGCCGCCGCTCGCGAGCACCCTCTCCCACGCCGGCGGCGCCCTGCTCGCCAACGCCGCCCTGCGGCTCGGGGAGGCGGGCCGGACCCTGCGCAGCTCGGGTCGCCGGCTGGCGCAGGTGGTCCGGGCCGCCCCGGGCGTCCGGCACGTCTCGACCGGGACCATGACCTTCGACGAGGGCGCGGCCGACCTCGGGATGAGCGGCCTCTCGTCGCTGCTGGTGGGGCGGCTCGACCACCGCGGCATCGTGGCGGCGCGCCGGCGCAACTACCAGCTCATCCTGGAGCGGCTCGAGCGTCTGGCGCCGTCGATCCACGGCCCGCTCGCGCCCGGCGTCTGCCCGCTCTTCTACCCGCTGCCCTGCGAGGACAAGGACCGCGTGCGCCGGCGGCTCGCGTCGCGCGGCGTCGAGACGGTGGACTTCTGGCGCTCGGGCCACCCCGCCTGCCCGGCGGAGCGCTTCCCCGAGGTGGCCTCCTTGCGCCGCCGCGTGCTCGAGCTCCCGCTGCACCAGGACCTCACGCCCGAGGACGTGTCGTACCTCTGCGACGCCGTCGAGGAGAGCCTCTCATGACCCTCTCCCCGCGCGTGGCCGAGACCGAGGACGCCGGCCGCCTGTCCGCGCTCCGCGGCGAGTGGCGCGAGCTCTTCGACGCCGCCGGGCGGCCGAACCCGTTCCTCTCCTGGGAGTGGCTCTTCACCTTCTGGCGCGCCTTCGGGCAGCGGCGCCGGGTGAAGGTGATCGAGGCGCGCGGGCAGGGCGGCCGCCTGGACGGGCTGCTGGTGCTGCAGGGGCGACGCGCGGTGCTCGGCCCGCGCCGGTACGGGCTCCTCGGCAACGGCATCGCCGGGGCCGACGGGCTCGACGTGCTGGCCCGGCCCGGTGCCGAGGACCAGGTCCGGTCCGCCGTCGCTTCCCACCTCGCCCGCACGCTGCCGGACTGGGATGCCCTCGACCTCGAGGACCTGCCCGCCGGGAGCGGCACCCTCGCCGCGCTCGGGCGCGCCCTCGCGCCGCTCGGGGTGGAGCTGGCCGTGGCCCCGCGCTTCACCTGCCCGGGGTTCGCGCCGCGGGGGACCTTCGGGGAGCACCTCCGCCGCATCGCCCGGCGGGAGACCTACGGCCGGCGCTGCCGGTGGTTCGCGCGGCAGCCGGGCTTCCGCGTCGAGGTGGCCACCCGCGTCGAGGAGGCGGCCGACGCGATGGAGGACTTCCTGCGCCTGCACCGGCTGCGCTGGGCCGTCGAGGGGGGCTCCTACGGGATCCCGCCCGGCCGGGTGGAGGAGTTCCACCGGGCGGTGGCCCCGCTGCTGGCGGCGCGCGGGTTCCTGCGGCTCTACCGGCTCTTCGTGGCGGACCGGGCGGTGGCGGCGGTGTACGGGCTCGAGCTGGGCGGGCGCTTCTACTACTACCAGTCCGGCATGGACCCGGAGTGGGCGGCCCGCAGCCCGGGGATGGTGCTCACCGGCCGGACGGTGGAGGACGCCTACGCGCGCGGCCTCTCGTTCTACGACTTCCTCCGCGGCACCGAGCCCTACAAGCTCGAGTGGGCCGCGCAGGGGCGCGAGACGGTGGCGCTTCGCCTGCGCGGCCCGGGGCTGCGGGCGGAGGTGCTGCGGGCGGCGGAGGGGGCCTTCGCGAGGGCCCGGGGCGCGGCGCGGGCGGTCGCGCCCGAGCGGCTCTGGACGGCGTTGCGGAGGGCCCGGCGAAACCTCGCCCTGGGGGCGATG
>JAJXVM010000078.1 GCA_021782135.1 Myxococcales bacterium
TCCGCGGCCGCCGAGTTCGCCGCGCTCAACTGTCGGGCCGCGTCGAAGGACGGGCGCGCGGTGGTCGAGCAGCGCGGCGGGGCCGACGGCTGCCGCGTGGCGGCCCGCCGCGGCGACGCGGAGCTCTGGTCGATGTCCGCCTGCATCGCGAGGAGGAGCCAGCTCCCGTTCGTCTCTCCGGACGGGATGCGGCTGCTGGTGGTCGACCCGTTGCCGGACCACGACGGGGCCGACTGGTCCGGCTCGGTGGCGGCGCTGCTCTTCGAGAAGGGCGCGCTCCTGCGGACGGTCGCGGCCGGCGACATGGTCGCGGACGCCCGGATCCGTCACATGGTGAAGGACTTCTCCTGGATCGCCGGGGCCGGCGAGCAGCAGCCGCCGGCCCGCTACGCCGGCGACGGCCGCGGCGTGGAGTTCCGGACGGTGGACGGGCGCGCCGTGAGGCTCGGGTTCGACGGCGACGACTTCCCGACGGCGCGGTCGGCGAGCAGGCGCGACCCGCCGCCCGCGCCGCCGGCCAAGGTCACGGCGGGCGACGACGACGCGCTCTACCGGTGGGAGGGCCGCGACGGCAGCATCCACTACGGCCGCCGCTTCGAGATCCCCGAGGACGCGCGCGGCCGCGCCCGCCGCGTGGACGCCGACATCGGGGTGGTGAGCGTGGACCCCGCCCCGAGCACCGGAGCGGCCTCGAAGGACGCGGGCGGCGCGAGCGCGCCGGCGACCCCTCCCCCCATGCCAGCGCCCCCGCCGCCGCCGGAGAACTTCTACCAGCGGGCGGTGGATCTCGCCACCGGCCGGCCCAGCGTCGACCGGCCCCCGGACAAGAAGTGCCGGACCGAGGACGGGGTGACGATCTGCGACCCGTGAGCCGCCGGACCGCGAGGAGCTGACCCGACCGCGGCGCTCGAAGCTCAGGCCCGCCCGTCCCCCGGCGACGGGGGCAGGGCGAGCTCGAACCAGGTCCCGTCCGCGGCCGAGCTGGAGAAGCGGACCTGGCCTCCGAGGAGCTGCTCGCCGAACAGCTTCATGGACCAGGTGCCCTGGCCCCGCCCCTCGCCGGGCTTGGTGGTGAAGTGGCGCTGGAAGATCCGCGGCGCCACCGCGGCCGGGATGGCGCCGGCGTTCCAGACCCGGAAGGCGACCGCGCCGTCGGACCGGCGCGCGGTGAGCCGGACGGTGCCGGCGCGCGGCGTGGCCTCGAGCGCGTTCAGGACCATGTTGGCGAGGACGTGCTGGAGCGGGGCCGGGTCGGCGACCACCTGCTCGTCCTCGCCGGGCGCCTCCACGGCCAGCTCCTTGCCTCCCGCGGCCGGATGGCCCGCCACCGTGCGCCGCGCCAGCTCGAGCGCCGCGGCGATCCGCACCGGCTGGCGGGCGGGGACGTAGGCGTCGGGGTTGCCGCTGGTCAGCGCCCGCTGGAGCCGCACCTCCGCGAGGAGCTGCCGGGTGAGGAGCTGCACGTCGGCGAGGTCGGGCGCGCCGCCGACCACGCCGCTCGCCGCCTGCAGCCCGGTGGCCAGGTTCGAGAGGTCGTGCAGGAAGATGCGCTGGACCAGGGCGCGCTGGTTCGCCTCGGTCACGTCGGCCAGCGAGGCGACGAAGAAGCGCCGGCCGTCGAGGTCCACCGGCGCGACGCGGACCCGGAAGGCCCGCTCCTCGGTGCGGTCGCCCCATCGCCGCACCAGCGCGCAGGCCCGCTCCCCGGCGTGCCCGCGGCTGGCCACGAGCAGCGCCACCGCCTGCCCGCAGCTCGGGCAGGCCGGGCCGGTGCCGCAGCCGTCCGGCCCCTCGCCGGCGTGCGCGCAGGAGAGCGCCTCGCCCGGGCGCAGCCCGAGCGCCGCGGCCGGATCGTCCACGCCCAGCAGCGCCAGGTAGGCCGCGTTGAGGGCCACGATCTGCCGGTTCGCGTCGAGGATCGCGGCCGCGCTCCCGACCGATTCGAGCAGGGCGCTCACCACCGGGCTCGCCGCGGCGCGCGCCACCTCGGCCGCGAGGTCGGCGGGCGCGGTGCGGCCCGCGGGCAGGTAGCGGCTCGACCGGGAGAACCAGGGCACCTTCACCATTGGAAAAGAAGGCTAGCACGGCGACGCGCCTCCGGCCTCCCCCGCGGGGGGCGCCGCTCGACCGGGCGGGCGGCGCCCGGCCGCTTCCGGCCTGGGCGGGAGAAGCGGCTACTTCCAGCCCGGATAGGGGAAGACCGGCTTGCGGTTGGCCACGGCGGCCGGGAACACCAGCTCGTACCGTCCGTCAAAGATCTGCTGGACCAGGATGGGGTGGCGGTTCTGGTTGGTGTAGCCGCCGAAGTCCTCGAAGCGGACGTCGCCGAGGAGCCCGGACCACCTCCCCGCGCGCAGCGCCTCCCGGGTCCGCGCGCGGTCGCCCCCGGCGCGCGCGGCGGTCTCCGCCAGGATCCGGACCGCCTCGTAGGTGCAGGCGCCGTGGTGGGAGGAGTCGAGGCCGAAGCGCTGCTTGTAGCGCCTCGCGAACTGGGCGGCGCCGGGCCAGCGCACGTCCTCGGACCACTGGGTGCTGGTGATGACGTGGTTCGAGATGGCCCGGTCGGCGGCGAACTGGGCGAGGGTGAAGCCGCCGCCGGCGCCGAGGAAGGCCTGCGGCCGGACGCCGATCTCCTGCGCCTGGCGCATGAGCAGGATGGCGTCGGCGATGTAGGAGACCATGAACACCAGGTCGGGCTTGAGCGCGCGGATGCGGGTGAGGGTGGAGCGGTAGTCGGGGGAGCCCTTCGAGTAGGGCGACTCGGCCAGGACGGCGATGCCCAGCTTCGCCGCCGCCGCCTTGAAGGAGCGCGCCGCCGAGTTGCCGAAGTCGGTGTCCTCGTAGACCAGCGCCGCCGACCGCGGCTGGCCCACGCCGCGCACCATCTCGAGCAGCGCCTGCACGTAGAAGCTGGCCGGCGAGTTGATGCGGAAGACCCAGCGCTGTCCCGCCATGGTGATCTCGTCCTTGGACGAGATGGGGACGAGCAGCGGCACCCGGTACTTCTCCGCGATGCGGGCCACCGCGCTGGTGCTGGCGGAGGTGTAGGAGCCGACCACGCCGGCGACCGCCTCGCGGGTGGCGAGCCGCTCCATGGCGCTCATGGCGATCTGCGGCTTCCCGGTGTCGTCCTCCCAGACGATCTCCACCTTCACCCCGCTCGCCGCGAGGTCCTCCTGGGCCAGCTTGATGCCGTTGGCCATCTCCTCGCCGATGGGGGCCTCGGGGCCGGTGCGGGGCAGGATCACCCCGATGCGCACCGGGGCGGCGGCCCGGGCACCGGCCGGCGGGAGAAGCATCGCGACGAGCACTGCGAAGAGCCTCTTCATGGAGCGCTCCTTCGTGACTGGCGACTGCGGTTGGGCCTGGGCGGCGCGCGAGGTCAGGGCCGGAACGCCGGGATCCCGGTCACCGCCTCGCCGACGATGAGCAGGTGCATGTCGTGCGTGCCCTCGTAGGTGTAGACGGATTCCAGGTTCGTCATGTGGCGCATGACCGGGTACTCGCCGGTGATGCCGTTGGCGCCGAGGATGGTGCGGGCGCGCGCGGCGATCTGCCGGGCCGCGTCGACGTTGTTCATCTTGGCCATCGACACCTGGGCCGGGGTGGCGAGGTGCCGGTCCTTGAGCCGGCCGAGCTGGAGCGCCAGCAGCTGCCCCTTGGTGAGCTCGGTCACCATCCACGCCAGCTTCTCCTGCTGCAGCTGGAAGGAGGCGATGGGCCGCTCGAACTGGATCCGGTTCAGGGCGTAGTCGAGGGCGCACTGGTAGCAGGCGTCGGCCGCGCCGAGCGCGCCCCAGGCGATGCCGTAGCGGGCCTGGGTGAGGCAGGAGAGCGGGGCCTTGAGGCCGCGCGCTCCCGGCAGGAGGCTCTGCTCCTCGTCGACGCGCACGCCGTCGAGGATCAGCTCCGAGGTGACCGACGCGCGCAGCGACCACTTGCCCTTCATCTCCGGCGCGGTGAAGCCCGGCGCGCCCTTCTCGACGAGGAAGCCGCGGACGCCGTCGTCGGTGCGCGCCCAGACCACCGCCACGTCGGCGACCGAGCCGTTCGTGATCCACATCTTGGCGCCGTCGAGCCGCCAGGTCCCGCCCGCCTCGCGCACCGCCCGGGTGCGCATGCCGGCCGGGTTGGAGCCGAAGTCGGGCTCGGTGAGCCCGAAGCAGCCGACCGCCTCGCCGCGGGCGAGCCGCGGCAGCCAGCGCCGCTTCTGCGCCTCGCTGCCGTAGGTGAAGATGGGGTACATGACCAGCGCGCCCTGCACCGAGGCGAAGCTGCGGATCCCGGAGTCCCCCCGCTCCAGCTCGTACATGAGCAGGCCGTAGGCCACGCTCGACAGCCCGGCGCCCCCGTACTCGGGGGGCAGCGTGGGGCCGAAGAACCCGAGCTCGCCCATCCGCCCGACGAGGTCGCGCGGGAAGCGCTGCTCCTGGGCGCAGCGCTCGATGCCCGGCAGGACCTCGGCGTTCACGAACTGGCGGGCCTGCCGCCGCACCAGCCGCTCCTCGTCCCCGAGGAGCTCCTGGAACCCCATGTAGTCGGTCAGCTCTTCGGAAGCGGCCATCGGCCCTCCTCGGCGTCGCGGTCGGTCAGAGGTCGGTCATCGCGGAGCGGACGTTCCCCACCAGGTTGAGCAGGCGCGGGCCGATCTCGCCCTCGAGCTTCTCGCGGCTCATCTGGAAGGCGGCGCCGCTGCAGCTGAACACCAGCACCTCGCCCCCGAGCGCGAGCGAGGTGGCGACGGCGTGGATCTCCTTGCGCCAGTCGCCGAGCGAGAAGCAGAGCCCGCGGGAGGCGTGGTCGCGCAGCGCCTGGTCGAGCCCGCGCTTCACCCGAGGCCACTCGAGGGGGTCGGCGCGGCGGACCTCCTCGAGGAGCGCCTTGCGCTCCGCCTCCCCGGCGCCGCAGAGCCAGGCCCGGCCCATGGAGGTGACCGCCAGCGGCACCCGCGAGCCGGCCTCGAGCGGCACCGCGAAGGTGGAGGCGGTGCGGTAGGTGTCGAGGTAGACCATCGCCAGCCGGTCGCGCACCCCGAGGTTCACCGAGGCCCCGGTGAACTCGGCCAGCGCCTGCATGAGCGGGCGCGCCACGCGGCGGACGTCCATCTGCGCCAGCAGGGAGTACCCGAGGCTCAGCACCGCCGTCCCGAGGGCGTACTGGCTCCGGTCGGGCGCGCGGCGCAGGAAGCCGAGCTCGGTGAGGGTGTGCGTGAGGCGGGAGACGGTCGGCTTCGGCAGCCCGGTGCGGCGGGCGATCTCCTGGTTGCCGAGGTGGCGATCGCCGGGGCCGAAGCAGCGCAGGATCTCGAGGCCGCGCGCCAGCGCCCCCACGAACTGGCGGTCGTCCTGGGCGGAGTCGGGGATGGCGGCGCGGGCGCGGTGGGGCATGGACGGTTCCACGATTGCAGATGACGCTTTCGCAGTCAATGACGTCGTGCTGTAATCATGAAATGACATTCCGCGATGCGAAACGAGCTGGGCCACTGGCGCACCTGCGGGTCCTCGACCTGTCCCGCGTCCTGGCCGGCCCCTGGGCGAGCCAGCTCCTCGCCGACCTGGGGGCGGAGGTGATCAAGGTGGAGCGGCCCGGGGCCGGCGACGACACCCGGGGCTGGGGCCCGCCCTGGCTGCGCGATCGGGAGGGGCGCGACACCCCGGAGTCGGCCTACTTCGCCTCCGCCAACCGCGGGAAGCGCTCGGTCACGGTCGATCTCGCGCGGCCGGAAGGGCGGGAGCTGGTGAGGCGGCTGGCGGCGCGCTCCGACGCGCTGCTCGAGAACCACAAGGTGGGCGGGCTGGCGCGCCACGGGCTCGGGTACGAGGACCTCGCGGCGGTGAACCCCGGCCTCGTCTACTGCTCGATCACCGGCTTCGGCCAGACCGGCCCCTACCGCCACCGCGCCGGCTACGACTTCCTCATCCAGGGCATGGGCGGGCTCATGAGCGTGACCGGCGAGCCGGACGGCGCCCCCGGCGGCGGCCCGATGAAGGTGGGGGTGGCGATCACCGACCTGCTCACCGGCATGTACGCCGCGGTGGCGGTGCTCGCCGCGCTGGCGGAGCGCGACCGCACCGGGCGCGGCCGGCACGTGGACCTGGCGCTCCTCGACGTCCAGGTGGCCACGCTGGCGAACCAGGCCCAGGCGTACCTCGCCACCGGCCGGGCGCCCGGGCGGCTCGGCAACGCCCACCCGAGCATCGTCCCCTACCAGCGCTTCGCCACCCGCGACGGCCACCTGGTGCTGGCGGTGGGCAACGACGGCCAGTTCGCCCGCTTCTGCGAGGTCGCCGGCGCGCCGCAGCTGGCGCGCGACCCCCGCTTCGCCACCAACGCCGGCCGCGTCACCCACCGGGCGGCGCTCGTCCCCGAGCTGGAGCGCCGCTTCGCCGAGCGCACCAGCCGCGAGTGGATCGAGGCGCTCGAGGCGGCCGGAGTCCCCTGCGGGCCCATCCACGACCTCGCCCAGGTGTTCGAAGATCCCCAGGTGCGCCACCGCGGCATGCGGCTCGAGGTGGCGCACCCGGTCGCCGGGCGGGTGCCGCTGGTGGCCTCGCCCATCCGGCTCTCGGGGCCGCCGCTCGACCCGCCCTCCGCCCCGCCCACCCTCGGCCAGCACACCCGCGAGGTGCTCGGGGAGGTGCTCGGGCTCGACGAGGCGGAGCTGGACGGGCTCTCGGCGCGCGGGGTGATCTGACCGCGCGGCGGTCCGGCGGGAGGGGGCCGGGGCGGGGGGACGGGCGCGCCCGGCGCCTCCTTTCGAGCAGGGCGGCGCTCCCGCCGGTACAATCGGGCCATGCGCGCCCTGGTCATCGGCGGAACCCGCTTCGTCGGCTACCTCCTCGCGCGGCGGCTCCTCGCCGGCGGGCACCAGGTCACCGTTCTCAACCGCGGCACCCTCGCCGACCCGTTCGGCCCGGAGGTGGAGAAGCTCAGGGCCGACAGGACCGGCCCGGAGCTCGCCGAGGTGCTCCGCGGCCGCAGCTTCGACGCCGTCTTCGACTTCGCCGGCTACCGCGGAGAGGACGGGCGCCGCGCGGCCGAGCTGCTCGAGGGGCGCGTCGGCCACTACCTCGCCGTCTCGACCGGGCAGGTCTACCTGGTGCGCGAGGGCGCGCCCCGGCCGTCCCGCGAGGCCGACTACGCCGGCCCGGTGCTGCCGCGCCCGGAGTCGCTCGCCGACCTGCGGGAGTGGGAGTACGGGGTGGGCAAGCGCGCCTACGAGGACGCCCTCGCGCGGGCGCACGCCGCGCGCGGCTTCCCGGCGACGGTGGTGCGCGTCCCCATGGTGAACGGCGAGCGCGACTACTACCGCCGCCTCGAACGCTACCTGCACCGCCTCGGCGGGGGCGGCCCGGTGATCCTCCCCGACGGCGGCGGCCAGCGGGTCCGGCACGTCTACGGCGGCGAGGTGGCCCGGTTCCTGGCGCACCTCGCCGGCAAGGCCGAGACCTTCGGCGAGGCCTACAACCTGGCGCAGGAGGAGACGCCCACCCTCCTCCAGCTGGTGGCGCGGCTGCGCGAGCTGCTCGGGTCGGCCTCGCCGCTGGTCGCGGTGCCCTCCGCGCAGCTGCGGGACCACGGCCTCGACCCGGTGGCGATCTCGCCCTTCAGCGGCGCCTGGATGAGCTTCCTCGACCCCACCCGCGCCCGGGTGGAGCTAGGCTTCCGGCACGAGCTCCTCGACGTCTACCTGGGGCGGATCGTGGCGAGCTGGCTCGCCCACCCGCCCGAGGCGGCGCCGCCCGGCCTGGAGCGGCGCGCGCTCGAGCGCGAGCTCGCCCGCGGCGCGGCTCAGCTCCGGTAGTCGGCGTTCTCGGTGACGTACTCGTGGGTGCGGTCGGCGCCGAGCACCTCGCAGGCGCCCGCGCCCATGCCGAGGTCCACCGCGATCTCGACGCAGCGCTCGTGGGGCGGGTGGCGGTGGGGGGGCACGAAGGTGAGGCCGTCGGGCGGCGGCGCGCTGGCGTACATCTCCGCCGCCTTCAGGTGGGCCACCAGCCGCTCCTCCTTCGCCGCGTCGAGCCGCATCGCGCCCTGCTCGAAGACCACCTCGCCGCCCACCGCGATCCGCACCCGCGCCGGGTCGAGCGGCATCCCCTCGTGGCCGGCGAGCTTGCCGAGGGCGCAGAGGATCCGGCCGAGGTTCGGGTCGTTGCCGGCGACCGCGCACTGGAGCAGGGGCGAGTTGACGAGCGACTTCCCGAGCGCCCGCGCGGCGCGGGCGTCGGGCGCCCCGCCGAGCTCCACCCGGACGACGTGGTGCACCCCCTCGCCGTTGCGGACCACATCCTCGGCGAGGTCCCGGCAGACCCGGCGCAGCGCGGCGCGGAAGGCGCCCGCCTCGACCTTCGGACCGGCGCGGGAGGAGACCAGCGCCACCGTGTCCGAGGTGCTGGTGTCCGAGTCGATGGAGATGTTGTTGAAGCTCGCCTCGTTGGCCTCGGCGAGCGCCGCCCGCAGCTCCTCGCGCGGCAGGTCGGCGTCGGTGAGGAGGAAGACCAGCATGGTGGCGAGGTCCGGCTCGATCATCCCCGCGCCCTTGGCGATCCCCACCAGGCTGGCGCCGCCGGGCAGCTCGGCGCGGCGCACCTTGGGGTAGAGGTCGGTGGTCATGATCGCCTCGGCGACCGGCAGCACGCTCTCGCCCTGGAGCGAGGCCGCCGCCGCCGGCAGCGCCGAGAGCATCGCCTCCACCGGCAGCCTCCAGCCGATGACGCCGGTGGAGGAGGGGAGCACCTCGGCCGGCGCGAGCCCGAGCAGCCGGGCCACCTCGGCGCAGATCCGCTCCGCCGCCTCCTCGCCGCCGGGGGCGCAGACGTTCGAGACCTTGTTGTTCACCACCAGCGCCCCGAGCCGCGGCTCGGCCAGGCGGCGGCGCCCCACCCGCACCGGCGCGCCCGGGAAGGCGTTGCGGGTGAAGGCGGCGGCGAAGGAGGCGGTGGGCCGCTCCAGCGCGATCAGGGAGAGGTTCATGCGCGCGCGCTTCGAGGGCACCTCCACCGGCGCGAACTCGAGCGACGCGGTCCCGGCGCGGAAGCCGCGCGGCAGCCGGGCCTGGGTGGCGAGCCAGGCCCGGTGGGCCGCGGCGCTCGGGAAGGAGAGGGCGGTGGAGGACATGCGGAGCCTCTACCCCCAAGCCGCGCCGGGGGTCAACGCCGCCCTGCCGCGCGCCCGCCCCCGCCGGCCAAAGGGCGTGGTAAGACCCGCCCCATGCAGCCCTGGGAGACGGTGGACCGCGCCCGCGCGCCGGACGGGACCGAGCTGGTGCTGGCGCGCCGGGGGGAGGAGTGGGTGGTGCGCGCCGCGGGGCACGTGCTCATGTCCTCGCGCGTGCACGGGTCGGAGGAGGCGCTGGCCGCGCTGGCCCTTCGCGCGGTGGAGCGGCCGCGGGCGGCGCTCCTCGGGGGGCTCGGCCTCGGCTTCACCCTGCGGGCGCTCCTCGACCGGCTGCCGGCCGAGGCCAAGGTGGTGGTGACCGAGCTCTCGCCGGCGCTCGCCGGCTGGAACCGCGGCCCGGTGGCGCACCTCGCCGGGCGCCCGCTCGAGGACCCGCGGGTGCGGCTGCAGCTCGACGACGTGCTCGGGCGCATCGCCGAGGCGAAGGGCGCCTACGACGCCCTCCTGCTCGACGTGGACAACGGCCCCTCGGCGCTGGCCCACGCCGCCAACCAGCGGCTCTACGGCAGGAAGGGGGTCGAGGCCTGCCGCGACGCGCTGCGCGCCGGCGGCGCGCTCGCGGTCTGGTCGGCGGGGCCGGACGAGGGCTACCTCGAGCGGCTCACCCGCGCCGGCCTGCAGGCCCGCGCCGAGGTGGTGCCGGCGCGCCAGGGCGGCGGCCAGAAGCACGTGATCTTCGTCGCGAGGAAGGAGGCGGCGGTCGGTCGGTCGCGGCCGGCGGACCGCCGCCGCTGAGCGCGGGAGCGCCGGAAGCGGTCTCCTCCCGGTCAGCCGCTCTCTCGCGCCGGGGAGGCGGCCCGGGGCTCGGGCGCGCAAGAGGGCAGCTCGAACCAGAAGACCGAGCCCTGGCCCTGCTGCGAGCGCACCCCGGCCCGGCCGCCGTGCGACTCGCAGAGGCGCCGCACGGTGGCGAGCCCGAGCCCGAGCCCGCCCTTGCCGTCGCTGGCGCCGCGCTCGTAGGGCAGGAAGATGCGCTCCGCCGAGTCGGGCGGGATGCCGGGGCCGGTGTCCTCCACCTCGACGTGGACGGACCCTCGCCGCGCCTCGCCCCGCGCCTCGGCCCGGACGGTGATCCGCCGCGCCGGGGCGCCGGGGGTCATGTACTTCACCGCGTTCTGGACCAGGTTCGAGAGGATGCTCGTGAGCACGCCCGCGCTGCAGGCGGCGTGGCAGGGCTCGACCGGCTCGACGCGGAGCTCGATCCCGTCGGCGTCCGCGGCGGGGCGGACCCCGGCGGCGACGTCCTCGATCACCTTCGGCACGTCGGCGCTGACGCCGGGGGTGGGGCGCGCGCCGGCCCGCGCGAACTGCAGCAGCCCGTCGACGATGGTCCGGACGCGCGCGAGGCTCCGCAGGGCGCGCTCGACCTGCTCCGCCGAGCGGCCGTCGGGGAGCCCGCGCCTCAGCACCAGCGAGAGGGCGAGCTGCGCCGCCGAGACCGGGTTGTGGATGTCGTGGGCGGCCCGCCCGGCGAAGCTCTCGAGCTCGCTCGCTCGCGCCTCCTCCAGCTCGGCCTGCCGCTCGACGAGGTTGCGGTACCGCCGCAGGTGGCGCCGGATGATCAGCGCCGCCAGCGCGGTGATGCCGAGGCAGGCGGCGTTGAGCGCGTAGTCGATCCGGGCGGCGCGGCGGCGCACCTCCTTGATCCGGACCGCCAGGCGCCGGCCCTCGCGGGCGTTGAACTCCAGCGCGCGGGCCGCGGCGTCGCTGAGGCGCTCGGCGGCCGAGGCGATCCCGGCGGTGGCCGGCTCGTGGCGCGGCAGGTCCGCCTCGAGCCGGGCCAGCGCGCGCCGCACCGCGGCGTCGAACTCGCCGTGGGCGAGCTGGACCTCCCGCCAGAGGCCGCGCTCCCCCGGGAACGGCGGCAGCGCGAGGTACGCCTCGACCTCCGCGGCGAGCGCCGAGAGCGCCGGCGCGACGGCGGCCCGGGCGCGGGCGTCCCCATCGGCCGCCGCGGTCGCCGCCAGCAGCTCCAGCTGCCGCACCCAGGTCCGGATCGCCCCCAGGTGCTCGGTGCTGGGGGCCGCGTCGAGCGCGATGGCGTCGGAGGCGCCGTCGATGCGCCGCATGGTGAGCTGGCTCACCGCGTTGGCGGCGAAGAAGAGCGCCGCGACGGCCGCGAACGCTCCGAGCAGCAGCCGCAGGTCGAGCCGGGCCCTCACGACGCCCGCGCCCCCCTCGCCCCGCCGGCCAGCCTGCGCCCGCATTCGCGCTCCTCCCGCTGCCACGAATCATCTCACGCGCTCCCGCCCAGGCCGACGAGCACGGCGGGGCTCGCGCGCCCGCCCCGCCTCCGGGCGGGCGCGGGCCCGGCCGCCCGATCCCGAAGCGTAGCGCCGGCTGGCCCCGGGTTGGCCCCACCGCACGGGTCGTGCTACGAAGCGGCGCCTTGATCCGCTTCGACTCCATCTGCAAGCAGCACGGCCACCAGATCCTGTTCCTCGAGGCCTCCGCCGTCATCCAGCGGGGGGAGAAGGTGGGGCTCGTCGGCCCGAACGGCGCCGGCAAGTCCACCCTCTTCCGGCTCGTGACCCGCGAGGAGGAGCCCGACGAGGGCCAGGTGTCGATCGACCGCGGCGTCACCGTGGGCCACTTCAGCCAGGACGTGGGCGAGATGAAGGGGCGCTCGGCGGTCGCCGAGACCATGGACGGCGCCGGGCCGGTGTCGGCGGTGGCGGCCGAGCTGGCGGAGCTCGAGCAGGCCCTCGCCGATCCCGCGCGGGCGGACGAGCTGGACGCGCTGGTCGAGCGCTTCGGCCACGTGCAGGCCCGCTTCGACGAGCTGGGCGGCTACGGGCTCGAGGCCCGCGCCCGCGAGATCCTGGCCGGCCTGGGCTTCAGCGACGCCATGATGGACGGCGACGTGGGCGCGCTCTCCGGCGGCTGGAAGATGCGCGTGGCGCTGGCGCGCATCCTGCTCATGCGGCCGGACGCGATGCTGCTCGACGAGCCGACCAACCACCTCGACCTCGAGTCGATCATCTGGCTGGAGCAGTTCCTGAAGGCCTACCCGGGCGCGCTCCTCATGACCTCGCACGACCGCGAGTTCATGAACCGGGTGATCTCCAAGATCGTCGAGATCGACGGCGGCGAGCTCAACACCTACTCCGGCGACTACGACTTCTACGAGCGCGAGCGGGCCATCGCCGACGCCCACCAGCAGGCGCAGTACGAGCGGCAGCAGGCCATGCTCAAGAAGGAGCTGGCCTTCATCGAGCGGTTCAAGGCGCGCGCCTCGCACGCCGCCCAGGTGCAGAGCCGGGTGAAGAAGCTCGACAAGATCGAGAAGGTCGAGCCGCCCAAGGTGCGCAAGACGGTGGAGTTCGAGTTCCGGCCCGCCCCCCGCTCCGGCGAGGACGTGGCGAAGCTGGCCGGGGTGTCGAAGGGCTACGGCGCGCGGAAGATCTACGAGGGGTTCGACTTCCTGGTGCGCCGCGGCGAGCGCTGGGCGGTGATGGGCGCGAACGGCGCGGGCAAGTCCACGCTCCTCAAGCTGGTGGCCGGCGAGTCCCGGCCCGACGCGGGCGCCGTGGCCGTGGGCGCGAGCGTGAGGATGGGCTACTTCGCCCAGCACGCCATGGAGCTGCTCTCGCCGGAGCAGACGGTCTGGACCGCGCTCCAGGACGCCTTCCCCAAGGCCTCGGTCGGCTCGCTGCGCACCCTCGCCGGCTGCTTCGGCTTCTCGGGCGACGAGATCGAGAAGCAGTGCCGGGTGCTCTCCGGGGGGGAGAAGGCGCGGCTCGTGCTCGCGCGGCTGCTCTACGATCCGCCCAACTTCCTGGTGCTCGACGAGCCGACCAACCACCTCGACGCCGCCACCAAGGACATGCTGGTGAGGGCGCTCCAGGGCTACGAGGGGACGATGCTCTTCGTCTCCCACGACCGGCGCTTCCTGTCGGCGCTCTCGAACCGCGTGCTCGAGCTCACCCCCGCGGGCGCCGTGCCGTACGGCGGCGGGTACCGGGAGTACGTGGCGCGCAGCGGCCACGAGGCGCCCGGGCTGCGGAGCGCGGCGGGGCGCTGAGCGGCCCCTTCGCCCGCGGCCGCGGCGACGCGCCGGACCCGCGGCCCCGCCTCAGCCGTTCCAGGTC
>JAJXVM010000079.1 GCA_021782135.1 Myxococcales bacterium
AAGGACGATCCATTCGAGCGTCCCGCGCGGGTGCAACGACGGTGCCGCTGACCGCTCGCTCCAGCTGGAGCTCGGGAGAGATCGGGTTGGCGCGGGAATCGAGGGGGCGCGCGGAAGGCGCCCGGCCGAGGGCCGCCCCGGTCGTGCCGCGCCGCGGCTGTCACCGTGTCAGGGGTGCCTGACAGGTCGTCATGTGCGCCGGCGTCGCCGTCGCGCTCGTGGTCCCCGGGGATGAGAAGGCGCGGCTCGCGCGTTCGCTGCTTCGCGTCGCGACGTTTGTCCCGGCGCCGTGTTTGCCGTACAACGCAGCCTGGGGGCGCGAACGGTGAGTAGATGCCAGCGCTTCGACTTCGACTGAGCCGGATGGGATTGCGGGCGCGCCTGGCGTGCTACGCCATCCTGACGCTCGCCGTGGTCGCGATGGGCAGCGGGCTGCTCACCATCCACGCCGTCGAGCACGTCGTCTACCGGGTGGTGGAGGACGCCAGCGCCGGCGACATCGAGGAGCTGCGGGGCGTGATCCGGGAGCAGATGGCCGCCGGCGATCGGACCGCGATGAAGCGGCTCGTCACCGACATCGGCCACGCTCCGGGCGTGCTCTGGGTGAGCATCCTCGACGCCGACGGAAAGATCCGCTACTCGAGCGACCCCGGCTCGGTGGGCGGCCGCTTCGATCCGTCCTCCATCGAGCTGAAGGACCTCGGCGGCCTGGCGGGGGCCGGGCGGACGCAGACCGAGGCGATCGTGCGCAAGGGGTGCTCGGCCTTGCGGACGATGACCGCGCTCGCGAACGGTCCGACCTGCCACGCCTGTCACGACCACGATCAGAAGGTCCTCGGGGCCGTGATCATCGATCGCTCGCTGGCGCCGCAGCTCAACGCGCTCGGCACCTTGAAGATGAACGTGATCTGGGGGTCGGTGGCCGCCGCGCTGGCGCTGGCGCTCGTGCTGGGGCTCTCGATCGAGGGGCTGGTCCTGAAACGGCTGCAGCGGATCGGAGAGGCGACGCGCCGGCTCGGCGCGGGGGATCTCGGCGCCCGCGCCAACGACGCCGGCGAGGACGAGCTGGCCGCCCTGGCGGCCGACTTCGACGGCATGGCGGGGCGGCTGGAGTGCGCGCTGGTCGAGATCGCGGCCGAGCGGCGGCAACTCGAGGAGCTGGTCAACGGCATCGCCGACGGCGTCCTGCTCCTCGACACCGAGCTGCGCGTGGTCCTCGCCAACCGAGCCTGGCTGGCGCGGCTGCCCGAGGGGGCCGGCCTGCCCGGGAGCACCTACCGGGAGCTGGCGCTGGCGGCCGGGCTCGAGCCGGACCTGGCGCGCCAGGGGCCGGCCGCGCTGGCCCTGCGGAGCGGGCTGCTCGAGAAGTCGGTGGTCGAGGTGAGCGGCCCCGCGGGCGAGCGGGTGGAGGAGATCTACGCCCAGGCCCTGCGTGGGCCCCACGGCGCGCCGGTGGCGATCATCGAGGTGTGGCGCGACATCACCGATCGCAAGACGCTGGAGGCGAGCCTGGAGCAGTCGGAGCGCCTCGCGGCCATCGGCGTGCTCGCCTCCAGCGTGGCGCACGAGGTCGGGAATCCCCTCGCCTCGATCATCACCGCCGTGGACGGGCTGCTCCGCCGCCTGGACGCGCCGGGGAGCGATCCCGAGGAGATCCGGGCCTACCTGGAGATCGTGCGCAGCCAGGTCTTCCGCTGCCGCGGGGTGACCGAGCGCCTGCTCGACTTCGCGCGGGCGCCCTCGACCGAGCTGGGCGTGGTGGACGCGGCCGCCGCGGCGCGCACCGTGCTCGCGCTGCTCGGGCCGCAGGCGACCGCCCAGCGGGTCTCGATCGCGTCGGAGCTCGCCGAGGCGCTGCCGGTCGTGGCCGCCGACCGCGCGCTGGAGCAGGTCTTCCTCAACATCGCCGTGAACGCCCTCCGCGCCATGAGGCAGGGGGGCACGCTCGCGGTCTCCGCCGCCGGGGACGAGCGCGAGGTGCGACTGCGCTTCGCCGACACCGGGCCGGGCATCCCGGATCACGTCCGCCGCAAGCTGTTCCAGCCCTTCCAGCGCGCCCGGCCCGACGGGACCGGCACCGGGCTCGGGCTCTTCATCTGCCAGACCCTGGTGGCGCGCTGCCGGGGGCGCATCGAGGTGGAGAGCGAGCCGGGGAAGGGCAGCGCCTTCACGGTGCACCTCGAGCGGGCGCGCCTCGACTCCGTTTCGCTGCAGGAGAGACATCCGGCATGAAAGTGCTGCTGGTCGACGACGACGACATCTTCCGGGAGCTGATCGCCCGCGAGCTGCGGCTCGCGGGACACGAGGTCCTGACCGCCGCCCTGGGCGCGGAGGGGCAGGCCCGCGCCCTGGCGGAGGAGCCGGACGTGGTGCTCCTCGACCTCAACCTCCCCGATCGCCCCGGGATGGAGGTGCTGAAGCAGCTCGGCGAGGCGCGCTGCCCGTCGCAGGTGATCGTCCTCACCGCGCACGGCACCATGGACCGGGCCATCGCGGCGCTGAAGCTGGGCGCCTACGACTTCCTGCAGAAGCCGGCGCCGCTGGAGGTGGTGGAGAGCGCCATCGGGCGCGCCGGGGAGCGTCGGCGGCTCGGCGAGGAGAACGCCCGGCTCAAGGACTCGCTCCACCCGGCTCCGCTCGACGCCGAGATGGTCGGCACGGGCGAGCACTTCGAGGCGCTCCGGCGCTTCATCGGGAAGGTGGCGCGCTCCGACGCGGCGGTGCTGATCCGGGGCGAGACGGGGACGGGCAAGGAGATGGTGGCCGCGGCCATCCACCAGGCGAGCGAGCGCCGCGAGCAGCCGTTCGTGGTGGTCGACTGTGCGTCCTTGAACGAGAACCTGCTCCAGAGCGAGCTGTTCGGCCACGAGCGCGGCGCCTTCACGGGGGCGGTGAAGCAGCGGCACGGCCTCTTCGAGGCCGCCGACGGCGGGACCATCTTCCTCGACGAGATCGGCGACGTGAGCGCCAGCTTGCAGGCCGGGCTGCTGCGGGTCCTGGAGAGCTCCACGTTCCGGCGGCTCGGCGGGACACGCGAGGTCCGCGTGAACGTGCGCCTGCTCGCCGCCACCAACCGCGATCTGGAGCGGCTCATGAAGGCCGGCCAGTTCCGCCAGGACCTCTTCTTCCGGCTCAACACCATCCACCTGGAGATCGCTCCGCTGCGCGAGCGGCGGGCCGAGATCCCGTTCCTGGTCGAGCACTTCGTGGCCCGGCACAACCAGCTCCGCGCCAGCCGCAAGCGCATCTCGCCGCCGGCCATGGCCGAGCTCGCCGGCTACTCCTGGCCCGGCAACGTGCGCGAGCTCCGGCACGCGGTCGAGCGGGCCCTCATCATGGCGGACGCCGACGAGATCGTCCCCGCCGACCTGCCGCAGGAGGTGCACTGCCGGGGCGCGAGCGGGCCGGCGGCCGAGGACGCCGGGACGCTCGTCGACGTGGAGCGTCGCTACATCGCGGAGGTGCTGCGGCGCACCGGCGGCCACCGCGCGCGGGCCGCCACCATCCTCGGCGTGAGCGAGCGGAACCTGTACCGGAAGATCCGCGAGTACCAGCTCGAGCCCGGCGCGGACGAGCCGGACGAGGCGGCTGACAGCCACTGACACGCTGTCAGGCGCGCCGCGGCCGCTCGACCCGCGCGCCGCCCGAGGAAGAGAGCGAATCCGGGCATCTGGAGAGGCCCCGGGCCTTGGCACGGTTCTGGGATTCCCGTCCGGCGTGGACCTCCTGCTGGCCAGCTCCGCCTCCCTGCTCGCGATCGCGTTGATCGCCCGGCGGCGGCGCGCCTCGCCGCGCGCCGCCGACGCGCGTCCCCACGAGGGCGCGCGCGACGAGGAGGGCGCGGAGCAGCTCGCGACGCTCGCGACCCGCCATCAGGTGATGGAAGACATCCAGTCGCACTTCGAAGGGCGCCATGTCGACGAAACCTAGGATCCTGGTGGCGGATCGCGATCCCGCCGTGGTCGAGACCTTCTCGCGGACGTCGCTCGCGGCCCTGCTGGAGGTCGAGGTCGTGGAGAGCGGAGGCGAGCTGCTGGGCGCCGTCGGCCAGTCGGACTTCTCGGTGCTGCTGCTCGATCAGCAGCTCGGGGGGGCGGATGGGCTGAAGCTCCTCCGCGGCGCCCTGGCCGCCGACCCGGGGCTCATCGTGCTCATGACGGCCGGGGCGGGCCGGATCGAGGACGCCGTGGAGGCGATGGCGCTCGGCGCCACCGATTACCTCCCCAAGCCGCTCTCGCCGCGCGAGCTGGAGCGCAAGCTGTCCCGCGCGCTGGCCCTGTCCCACATGCGCCGCGCCCTGCAGCTGGCGGCGCGGGCCCCCGCCGCGCAGGGGGCGCTCGGTGAGCTGCTCGGCCGCTCCCGCAGCATGGAGGCCGTCCGCTACCTGGTGAGTCAGGTCGCCGGCGGGGCCTCGAGCGTGCTCATCGAGGGCGAGACCGGCACCGGCAAGGAGCTGGTGGCCCGGGCGATCCACGAGGCGAGCGCGCGGCGGGAGGGGCCCTTCATGCAGGTGAACTGCGCCGCGCTGCCCGCGCCGCTGGTGGAGAGCGAGATCTTCGGCCACGAAAAGGGGGCGTTCACGCACGCCCACGAGCGGCGGCGCGGGATCATCGAGAGCGCCGCCGGGGGCACGGTCCTCCTCGACGAGATCGGCGACATGCCGCTCGAGGCCCAGCCGAAGCTGCTGCGGCTGCTCGAGCAGCGGGCCTTCCGCCGGGTGGGAGGCATCGAGGAGCTGCCGGCGGACGTGCGGGTGATCGCCGCCACCAACGTCGATCTCTCCGAGGCCGCCGCGGCGGGGAGGTTCCGCCCCGACCTGCTGTACCGGATCAACGTGGTGCGCATCCAGCTGCCGGCGCTGCGGGACCGGCTGGAGGACCTGCCGGGGCTGGTGGCGCACTTCATCTCCCGCTTCAACGCCAGCACCCGGCGCTCCGTGACCGGCATCGCCAGCCGGGCGCTGGCCGCGCTCGAGGAGTACCCCTGGCCGGGGAACGTGCGCGAGCTTCGCAACGCCGTCGAGTCGGCCTTCATGCTCCACCCCGAGATGACCGAGATCCGGCTCGAGCACCTGCCCCCGGCGGCGCGCGGCGACGCGAAGCCAGGCCGGGCGCGGAGCTCCCTGCTGGCGACGGGGCCGGTCCAGCTCACCGAGGCGGAGCGCCGGCTCATCGTGGACGCCATCCGGCGCGCCCGGGGCAACCAGTCGAAGGCCGCGCGAATGCTCGGCATCTCGCGGTTCACGCTCCGGTACCGCCTGCGCAAGCACGGCATCGACTCCGCCGAGTGCGCGGTGCCGGCCAGCTGAGGACCTCCTCATGACCGTGGCCTTGCTCTACGTGGCGATCGCTTACTGCCTGTTCTGGATGGGCGCGCTCTTCATCTTCGCGGGGGACACCCGCGCCCACATGGAGCGCCGGATCCGCGACGCGAAGCTGGCGCGTCCCCACGCCCGGCCCGCCCTGGAGGCCGCTCCGGCTCCGGCGACCGTCGCGAGGGCTCGGCCGCTCACCGCCCGCCGGTTCGACCTGTTTCACGGCATGTCCGACGAGCAGGTGGATCGGATCCTGGCGGTGAGCCGCCGTCGCGAGGCTCGCGCCGGCGAGCTGCTCGCGCCGTGCGAGGACGCGGTCTTCCTGCTCCTTCGAGGCGACGTGGAGCTGTCCACCTCGGGCGCGTTCGACGAGGGCCAGCAGCACCTGCGCGTCGAGGCGGCCCGCCCGGGCGAGGGGCTGGGCTGGATGAGCCTCGTCCCGAGCTCGCCCTGGCAGCCCTCCGCGCGGGCGCGCGGGGAGGCGATCGTCCTCGAGTTCCCGCGCGACGCCCTGAACGCGCTGCTCGCCGCGGCGCCGGAGCTGGCGGCCGCGGTCCACTCGAACCTGACCGCCCGCGCGGCCGCCGAGCTGCACGGCATCTGGCTGACGCACCGCCGGCGCGCGATGGACGGAGCCGGCGGCCGCCGCGCACCGGCGGCGTGACCGTTCCGGCGCGCGCCCTCGGGGCCCGCGGCGGGAGTCAGTAACCGTACGGGTTCGGGATGTCGAAGGCGACGGTCACCGTGAGGGTCCGGTCGTGCACCGGGTCGCCGGTGAGGTTGAAGAAGTAGCCGGCGGCGACGCGCGTCCCCTCGCTGATGGGCGTGGAGAACGGTCCGACGAAGACCTCCGGCGCGAAGAAGACCGTCTGCGCCGGCGAGCGGACGGCGAGCGGGGGGAGCGCCGCCGTCCCGCCGAGGTAGCTGGCGCCGTCCACCTCGGCCTGCAGGTAGATCGGGTAGTCGAACCGCGGCGGGGTGAGGAGCACCGAGAGCAGGCCGGTGGCCGTGATCTGCCGCGCCGATTCTCCGTGGGCGACCGGGAGCAGGGTCGTGAGGTCGCCCTCGAGGATGAGCCGGTGCCAGAAGCGCTGGGCCGCGTACACGAAGGGACCGACGAAGTAGTCGCCGGTGCCGAGGCCGCGCTGGGCGGTGGGGAAGGTGGCCTGGACCCCGGCCGAGACCATGTCGTCCAGCTCGAGCGACCCCGCCGCGAGCCACTGCAGCTGGAGCGAGGCGTCGCCGAACCCGCTCGGCTGCCCGCTCACGCCGACCTGGTAGGGCACGGTCCCCACCAGCCCGAGGTGCGGCGAGGCGATGTAGGCGAGCTCGGCGGAGGCCACGTGAGCGCTGCCCTGGACGCCGTGGAACCAGCTGTCGAAGAGCTGCACCTGCTGCTCGAGCTGGGGCGGCGCGCCGACGATGGGGAAGGGGAAGAAGAGCGCCTCCCACTGCTTCGGCTCCTCCTCGGCCCGCGCCGGGCGCGGCTGGGCCAAGGCGGCGAGGAGGGTCGCGAGCGCGCAGCCGCCGAGGAGGAGGGGGCGCCAGCGGGGGCCGTGGTCGTTCTTCATGGTCGCGAGTTCTCCATCGGGGAGAGCCGGTGCAAGGAGCGCCGCCGCCAGCGCGCTGGCCAGGGTAGCGCTTCCCGGCGGGCCGGGCCACGGCCACCGGCGCGGGACCGGGACGAGGCCGCGGCGCTGGGAGCCGACGGCCGCGCGGTGGAGGAGCTACCGGACAAGACGAGCGATCACTCGTCGGGCACGCCGGCGGCGAGCTCCGCCAGCCAGGCGCGCGCGTTGCCGTCGGAGGGCGCCCGCCAGTCGCCGCGCGGGGAGAGCGCGCCGCCGTCGGTCACCTTCGGCCCGTTCGGCATCGCGGAGCGCTTGAACTGGCTGGTCGCGAAGAACCGCTCGAGGAACACCGCCAGCCAGCGCCGGATCTCGGACAGGGCGTAGGCCCGCCGCTGGCCCTCCGGGAACCCGGGCGGCCATTCGCCTCGCGAGGTGTCGCCCCAGGCGTGCATGGCCAGGAAGGCGATCTTCGATGGACGGAACCCGTGGCGCAGCGCGTAGAAGAGGTTGAAGTCCTGCAGCTCGTAGGGCCCCACCACCGCCTCCGTGCTCTGGATGGCGGCGCCGGGCTCGGCCGGCACCAGCTCCGGGGAGATCTCGGTCGCCAGGATCGATCCCAGGATCTCCAGCACCTCCGGCTCGAACTGGCCGGAGGAGACGACCCAGCGGACGAGGTGCTGGATGAGGGTCTTCGGCACGCCGGCGTTGACGTGGTAGTGCGACATCTGATCGCCCACGCCGTAGGTGCACCAGCCGAGCGCGAGCTCGGAGAGATCGCCCGTCCCGACGACGAGCCCCCGCTCCTGGTTGGCGAGCCGGAACAGGTAGTCGGTGCGCAGGCCGGCCTGCACGTTCTCGAAGGTCACGTCGTAGACCTTCTCGCCCCGGGCGAAGGGATGGCGCAGGTCCTCGAGCATGCGCCGGGCGGCCGGCCGGATGTCGATGTCGCGGTGCTCGGCGCCCATGGCGGCGATGAGCCGGACGGCGTTGTCGCGGGTGTGAGGGCTCGTGCCGAAGCCGGGGAGGGTGCAGGCCACGATGTTCCCGCGCGGCAGCCCGAGCAGGTCGAACGATCGAGCCGTGACGATGAGCGCCTGGGTCGAGTCGAGCCCGCCGGAGACGCCGATGACCGCGCGCTGGATGCGGGTCGCGGAGAGGCGCTGCGCCAGCCCGGCGACCTGGATGTGGTAGGCCTCGTAGCAGTCCTGCGCGAGCCGCGCCGGGTCGGCCGGCACGAAGGGGAACCGCTCCACGCGGCGCCGGAGGCCGAGGTCGCCCGCGGACGGAGCCAGCGTGAACGAGACGGTGCGGAACGCGCCGGTGCGCGCCTCGTGCGCCCGCCGGTTGTCGTCGAAGGTGCCCATCCGCATCCGCTCCTGGCGCAGCAGGTCCAGATCCACGTCGGCGACGGCCGCCCGCTCCCCGCGGGGGAAGCGGTCGCTCTCGGCCAGCAGCACCCCGTTCTCGAAGACGGTGCACTGGCCGTCCCAGGAGACCTCGGTGGTGGATTCGCCGGCGCCGGCCGCCGCGTAGAGGTAGGCGGCCAGGCAGCGCGAGGACTGGGCGCGACAGAGCAGGCTCCGGGTCCCGGCGCGCCCGACGGTGATGGGGCTGCCGGAGAGGTTGGCGAGGACCGTCGCCCCGGCCAGCGCCGCCTCCGAGCTCGGCGGGATCGGGATCCACAGATCCTCGCAGATCTCGACGTGCAGCACGAAACCGGGCAGGTCCGCCGCCGCGAAGAGCAGCGCCGGACCGAAGGCCGCCTCCTGCCCGGCGAAGCGCACCTCGCCGCGGGCGGCTTCGCCGGACGCCAGCTGGCGCCGCTCGTAGAACTCGCGGTAGGTCGGCAGGAAGGACTTCGGCACCACCCCCAGCAGCCGCCCCCGGTGGAGCACCAGGGCGGTGTTGTAGACCCGCCCGGCGTGGCGCAGCGGCGCGCCCACCACCAGCACCGGCGGCAGCGCGGCGGTGGCCGCGAGCAGGTCGCCGGCGGCGCGCTCCACGCCGTCCAGCAGCGCGTCCTGCAGCAGCAGGTCCTCGATGGCGTAGCCGGAGAGCGCCAGCTCCGGGAAGACCGCCAGCGCGGCCCCTTCGGCGGCGCAGCGGCGCGCCACCGAGAGGATGGCGTCCGCGTTGGAGGCCGGATCGGCGATGTGGCACGGCGTCGTACAGGCGGCGACTCGCGCGAAGCCGTGGCGGTAGAGGGACCGGAACTCGGCGGTCATGGCAGCCCTCCTCGGTACCCGCCCAGGCCAAGTGTATGCACCTTGGGCGCGGCTCCACGCTCGCCTGCCCGAGCCGGGAATGAAAGGGGATGCCGGCGCGCGGTCCCCCTCTGGTGCTCGCGGCAGAGTACGGTCGGGGTCACACACCCGGCGGCGCAGGACGCGCCGAGAGGTGCCCAAGCGGAGGTTCCGGGAACATGAGCGACGAACGTCTACCGACCGGCGTCCCGGGGCTCGACCCCATCCTGGGCGGCGGCCTGATCCCGAACACGCTCTACCTCGTGAAAGGCGCGCCGGGCACGGGCAAGACCACCCTCGGCCTGCAGTTCCTGCTCGAGGGCGCCAGGCGTGGCGAGAAGTGCCTCTACCTGGGACTGTCGGAGACCAGGGGCCAGATCGGCACGGTCGCCCGGTCGTTCGGCTGGAACATCGAAGGGATCGACATCCACGACATGCGGCGCCGTGGCGAGGGCGGGGAGGAGATCGCCTCCTACACGGTGTTCAGCCCATCGGAGGTGGAGCTCGAGGAGATCGGCCGCGAGGTGATGGAGCAGATCGAGCGGGTGAATCCGGCGAGGCTGGTTCTCGACTCGCTCTCCGAGATTCGCCTTCTGTCGGAGAACCCCTACCGGTATCGACGCGCGCTCCTGACGCTGGTCGATCGGATCACCGAGCAGCGCGCCTGTACGGGCCTGCTCCTCGACCTAGAGTCGCAAGGCGATCAGGGAGTGGTCGCGGAGACGCTCACGAGCGGGGTGCTGGACCTCGAGCAGCTCTCGCCCGAGTACGGCGGCGAGCGCCGTCGGGTCCAGGTTCGCAAGATGCGCGCCTCCGCCAGCATGGGTGGCTACCACGACCTGCGCATCGGCGAAGGCGGGGTGGAGGTCTTCCCTCGCCTCGTGGCGGCCACCTGTCGCGCCAAGCACTCGAGCGCGGGGGTGAGGACCGGCGTGGCGGAGCTCGACGCGCTCCTGGGGGGAGGGATCGATCGCGGCACGAGCACGCTGCTCATCGGCCCGGCGGGGACCGGGAAGTCGACCATCGCCGCGCAGATCGCCACCCAGGCCGCGGGCCGAGGGGACAAGGCGGTCATCCTCTGCTTCGACGAGAGCCCGACGAACCTGCTCATCCGCGCGACGGCCCTGAAGATGCCTCTCCAGAAGTACGTGGATGCCGGCGCGATCGAGCTCGTCCCCGTCGACCCCGCGGAGCTCACCCCCGGGCAGATCGCTCACCGCCTGCGCGCGCAGGCCGAACGCGGCTGCCGGGTCGTGGTCATCGACAGCCTGAACGGATACCTCAGCGCCATGCCCGAGGAGCGCTTCCTCGCCGCCCACCTGCACGAGCTCCTCGCCTACCTCTCCGAGAAGGGGGTCGTGACCCTCCTCACGCTGGCGCAGCACGGCTTCTTCGGCGGGAGCGACACGTCCGTCAACATCAGCTACGTGGCGGACGCGGTGCTGCTCTTCCGCTACTTCGAGGCGGCGGGTGAGGTGAGGCAGGCGCTCTCGGTGGTCAAGAAGAGGACCGGGCCACACGAGCGCACCGTCCGCGAGTTGAGGCTGGGGCCGGACGGCGTGCAGCTGGGCGAGCCGCTGGCGGGCTTCCAGGGCGGGCTCGTCGGGAATCCGGGGCTCCAGCGGGGCGAGCTCCCGGGAGGCGAGCGTGAGCGATCCGAGTGAGCGATCGCCCGAGCGGATCCTCGTCCTGACGCCGACCGGACGCGACGCCGGGATGCTGCGTGAGCGCATCCTCGGGGACGGGCTCGCCTGCGAGCCGTGCGAGGATCTGCGGGGGCTCCTGGCCGGGCTGAAGGCAGGCGCCGGCGCCGCGGTGCTGGCCGAGGAGGCCCTGGCCTCCGGTGGCGCCGAGGCCCTGCTGTCGGCGCTCGACGCCCAGGAAGCCTGGTCCGACCTCCCGGTCCTCCTCTTGACGCTGCCGGACACCCGGCGCGGTCCGCAGATCCACCCGGCGGCCGCCATCCTGGAGCGGGCGAACGTGACGCTGCTGCAGCGGCCGCTGCCGGTGCAGCTCCTCCTCAGCGCGGTGCGCTCCGCGGTCCGGGCCAGGCGGCGGCAGTACCAGATGCGCGACCTGTACCGTGAGCTCGCGCGCGCGGTGCAGATGGGCGACCTGTTCGTCGGCATCCTGGGGCACGATCTCCGGACCCCGCTCAGCGCCATCAAGATGTCCGCCGAGCTGATGGTGCGGACGATCGAGGACGCCCGCGCGTTGCGGCAAGCGGGCCGCATCCTGAACTCGTCGGACCGGATGACGCGGATGATCGAGCAGTTGCTCGACTTCGCGCGCGTTCGGCAGGGACGAGGCATCCGGCTTCAGGTCGCGGCCACCGACCCCGGGGACATCGCCCGTCAGGTGCTACAGGAGCTCACCGACGCCAACCCCCGCGTCGCTTTCGAGTTCTCTCCCAGGGGGAACCTGGCCGGCACCTGGGACCCGGACCGCCTCGGCCAGGTCGTCTCCAACCTGGTCGGCAACGCCTGCCAGCACGGCGCCGCCGGCAGCCCGATCGCCGTGGAGCTGGACGGTACGCGGCTCGCGGCGGTGCGCTTCACCGTGAGCAACCACGGCGCCATCCCGGCCGAGCTCCTGCCGAATCTGTTCGAGCCGTTCAAGCGCGCCGTTCCGGCGAGGGCTGGCGAGAGGGGGCTCGGCCTGGGCCTGTTCATCGCGCGCGAGATCGTTCGCGCGCATGGCGGTGAGCTCGTGGCGCGCGTGGTCGAGGACACCACGGTCTTCGACGCCACGCTTCCGCGAGAGGCTCGGCCGACCGAGACGGAGGTGCTGAGCGCGCCGTAGCCGGGCCCGGCTCCGCTCGCCGGCGGCCGGTCTCGGGGAGAGACTGGGCCGGCTCCGGTCCCGCGGCGCGGGCCGGCGGCGGCCGCACCTCTTCTGCCGCAGGTCTGTTAACGTTCGCCGCTGCCCGGGGTGCGTCTTCGAATGCGATCTCACCAGCGCCGGTGCCTTTGCCGGCCTCTCCGATGAGCGCGGTCTCCCGTCGCGGGCGGCGCCGCGGGCTGCGCCAGCTCCGCAGGCTGGGCGCGCTCCCGCTCGCCCTGGTCTTGACCATCTCCGCCGCTGCGCGGGCGGCGGAGGACAACCAGGCCGGCGCCTCCGGTGCGCGGTCCGACTCGGCGGGGCCGCCGGCCGACGCCGCTGAACCCCTGCCTCCCGCCGACCGAGGCCGCGGCGGAGCGGGCGCGTTCGGCCTGGCGGGGCCGGCGCCGGAGGGCGTCTCTTACCTCGGCGGTTACGCCCCCGACACGGTTCTCGACCGGGTGCGGCTCTCGTCCGCCGTCCACCGGAGCGGCGCGGACGAGGTGGCCCTGGCGTTCACCGCGGGCGACCTACACTTCCAGGAGGCCGTGCCTCTCGCCGGCGCGGGGACCGGGCTGGTCGGGGATCTCTACGACTTCGGCGTGGACGGACGCTACTCGAGGCGGATCGCGAACGACAAGGAGGTGATCGGCAGGCTTCGGCTCGGCTCCGCGAGTGACAAGCCGTTCACGCGCTGGGACGTCATGACCATCGGCGCCGGCGCGAGCCTGGTGCTCCCCGGAGGCGACCACGGGCGCTGGGTGCTCTCGCTGGATGCGTCGAACAACAACCCCATCCTGAACTACATCCCGATCCCGGGGGTCGCCTACGTCTACCGGACGAGCACGCTGACCGCGGTGATGGGGCTTCCGTTCGCCTCGGTGCGCTGGAGGCCGGCGGGGCTCTGGACCTTGTCCGCGCTGGTCAGCCCCGCGACCTTGGACGGCGAGGCGGCCTGCGGCGACCCGCGCCGGTTGCAGGGCTTCGCGGGGTTCAGCGCGGGCGCGAGGCAGTCATACCTCCCGGCGGAGCGCGCGAACGCGGACGAGCGGCTGTTCCTCGAGGAGAAGAGGGCGGTGGGCGGCGTCCGCGTCTCGCTCCCGTTTCGACTCACCGGGGAGGCGCAGTTCGGATACGTCTTCGCCCGCTCGATGTTCGAGACCACCGGGGCCGCCCTCTTGCTGGGCAGCGAGAACGTGCCGAAGACGACCCTCGGAGATGGGCTGTTCGTCGGC